>JBAYHB010000062.1:0-7839 GCA_041666365.1 Candidatus Babeliales bacterium
CGCTTGTGCGGACCCCCGTCAATTTCTTTGAGTTTTAATCTTGCGACCGTACTCCCCAGGCGGATCACTTAACGCGTTAGCTTCGACACGGGAATTGCTATGCAAAACCCATATCTAGTGATCATCGTTTACGGCGTGGACTACCAGGGTATCTAATCCTGTTTGCTCCCCACGCTTTCGCGCTTAAGCGTCAGTTGTAAGCCAAGAAGCCGCCTTCGCTTCCGGTGTTCCTCTCGAGATCTACGCATTTTACCGCTACTCCGAGAATTCCGCTTCTCTCTCTTACACTCTAGCCTACCAGTTTCACCTGCACTTTCCCAGTTAAGCCAGGATCTTTAACAAATGACTTAATAAGCCGCCTACACGCTCTTTACGCCCAGTAACTCCGAATAACGCTTGCACCCTTCGTATTACCGCGGCTGCTGGCACGAAGTTTGCCGGTGCTTTCTCTAGTGGTACCGTCATCTGCAAACCATATTAGGGTTCACCATTTCTTCCCACTTAACAGGAGTTTACAATCCGAAAACCTTCTTCCTCCACGCGGCGTCGCTGCATCAAGCTTGCGCCCATTGTGCAATATTCCCCACTGCTGCCTCCCGTAGGAGTCTGGGCCGTATCTCAGTCCCAATGTGGCCGTACACCCTCTCAGGCCGGCTAACCATCTTCGCCTTGGTAGGCCATTACCCTACCAACTAGCTAATAGTACGCGGGCTCATCTTCTAGCGATAGCTTATAGGCCATCTTTGCCCCCGAAGGGGATTATGCAGCATTAGCTCCGATTTCTCGAAGGTATTCTTCACCAAAAGGCAGATTCCCACGCGTTACTCACCCGTTCGCCACTTTACTCATCCTTACGGACTTTCTCGTTCGACTTGCATGTGTTAGGCACGCCGCCAGCGTTCATTCTGAGCCAGAATCAAACTCTCCGTATCAAAATTTGACAGAGTTCCTCACTCTCAGATAATTTTTCAATTACCCTTCTTGCATGTGCATTTCAAAGATAACTAACTTTTCCCTTACTTCCCCGCCTCGTTGCTTTCAACGTCCTCACAGTTTACGTTCTATTTTTTTTGTTTGCAAGTTTTTTTTAAACTTTTTTTAGAACCGCTTCCTGCTTGCGTATCGGGCATTTCATATGCTTAAAGCATGAGAGAATTATACATGGTTTAGAGACGATGTAAAGAGTTTTTAAAAAATATTTTTTTCACCAGAAAGCCCTTTAAAACAGCGCTTCTTGTTTTTTGTCTCATAATTTCTTTAAACTTTCATCGGTATATCCAATGTTTTTTGAAAGGAGATTGTATGAAAGTTCTCATAGTTGGTGGTGCAACACAAGATCTATTCGTTAGCTACCAAGGAGCCGATCTAATGCGCATTACCAAGCAAGGTGTTGCCGCAGAGTATGCAATTTTTGAATCAGGAGAGAAGTGCGAAGTCGATACGCTTTTCACGCAAACAGGCGGTGGGGCAACAAATTCTGCCACATCATTCAGGTATCAAGGATTCGATGTCGACTGTTTTTGCATGGCAGGAAGTGATACTATCGGCGATTCAATCATCGCTTCAATTGCGGGCTATGGGATAAATACTTCACTCATCCAACGAACAAAAGACCATCCCTCTGGTCAGTCAATCATCATTAATTCTGCAAGCGGGGAGCGTACAATCTTTGCATTCAGAGGGGCGAATAACCATTTACCTATAGAAACGCTTACAAGAGAACATCTTATAGGTATTGATCATATTTATATAACATCGCTCAGCAATAATTCATCACTCAAACTTCCTATTTTTGCTCAAATGGCCCACGAGCAAGGCGTTCCCATTGCTATCAACCCTGGCAAAAGCCAACTAACAAAGGGTGTGCAGACACTCAAAACATCGCTCAGCAGCATTGATACGCTCATCTTAAATAGTAACGAAGCCCAATTATGTATGCATGCACTTATTGAATCTGATGCCACCTATAAAGAAGCTTTGGAAAGTGCCACATCAGAACACTTATCAGGCATTAACTTACACAGCAAAGAGCCCTACCTCCTCGCTTCGTCGATAGCGTGGCAAGATCAGCATTTTAGCATGCGTAAGTTCTTCCAAGCAGTTCTTGCCATGGGCCCATCAATTGTCGTAGTAACTAATGGGCAAAATGGTGTATATGTTGCAACGTCTGAGCAGATATTATTCCATCCAAGCCTTAGCATCAACGCAGTCAACTCTGTTGGCGCTGGTGACGCATTTGGATCAACCTTTATTGCAAGTCTTGCTACTGGAAACAGTAAAGAAGACGCCCTACGGCTTGGCATTATTAATAGTGCTTCTGTTCTACAAAAGGTCGGCGCAAAAACCGGGCTCTTGGAGCGCGATCAGCTCTTACATGCTTTAAAAGGCCTTGATAAAACATTACTACAAAGCTTTCCTATGAAGAACGGGTTATAGGGTAAAGCACAAAACCATTATTTTTCTTAAATTATTTACTTACGCAACACCGCTACGTTATGGTGCCTGTATAAAAAAAAGGAGAGTATTATGGCCTTCTGGATGCAAGATACACGTACCATCTACGTACTTAGAACAATGAAAACCGGTTATAAAGCGCTTATCATGATATGCACATTAGCTATAATGGGCGGTGTTTTCTTCTTTTCTTATATCCGACCACTACAAAAGAAACTGTGCTGCCAATATCGTTGTAACGCCTCGCTTGCTACCCGTAAAAATGAATTGGTTAAAAAACTCACGGCCCTGCATACTCCCTCCATCGCGCAGCATACTGTATATTCAGAACGCTTTACATCATCAAATCAATGCGCACACTTCTTTATAGAAGCGTGTACCAGGCACCATCTCATCTGCCATAAAGTTAAAACTATAATTCGACCTACAAAACAACATACAAATAAGTGTCTTATAGATGCAACTATTGATGGTTCATTTGTCGACCTTAACGCACTGATTAAACAACTCGAAGAAGATGCTTCAATAAAAATCAAAACTCTTACCATCAAACAAACGTCGGGCGGCGTTAATGCTCAGTGCCTTTTAAGATTCTTTCTTATGCCCGAATCGGCAACACCATGAAGAGGATAAACTGTGCATTGATTGCATTTACCCTTGTCCTTGCCCAGATTCAAGCGCAACCACATCAGCGCAATCCGTTCCAAGCACCCAGCAAGCACATACAACAACATCGCCTGGCAAAGAGCCCTTGTCCGCCAGAAACAAAAGTTACATTGCTTGGGATAACACGCTCAAACAACCCCCCCGCACGATACGGCGCCCTGGTCAAGATTGATGGCGCCGTTGAAAGTGTAAGCGAAGGCGACAGCGTTGGACCTTTCCATGTAACAACTATCACTAACACCTCACTTACCCTACAACACGACGGAAAACAAAGAATACTAACCTTTAACACTGACTAGAATTATGAAAAAAAGTATACCAATCATCTACCTTCTTATCCTTATCTCCGACCAACTTTTTCCGCTTGAACAAGACAATATTTTCTTGGAAAATGCCCCCGAACTCCCGCCGTCATCACTCAATCTAATAAAGAACGAACGGAAGATTAAAGATGCAACCTCTCTCCATGCTATAAAGGACGCTTTTACAGATGCACTTTTTGAGCACAAGAAAGGGAAAAGAAAAGAGAGGCTCGCAACGCCTTTACAAAAATTCACTCTTGAGGCTATGGAAAAGAAGGAGCTTATTTCAAAAGAAACGCATTATCTCCTGCAACATCAATATGACCATCCACAACTTAAAGAAACTATGGTTTCATTCACGTTTAAAAAAGCCCCGCTACGAGACGCAATCGCTCTGGTCAGCAAACTTACGCACCTGCAACTTGTCTGTGACGAGTCAATTCAGGGAACAATTCACAATCTAACCATCGACAACCTCAGCGCTGCGCAAGCCCTTAACATCATCCTATCAAACAACATCCCACGTTTGGCACTCTTACAGGAGCAAGGCGTTTTGCGCATCACTACCAAAACAAATGCCTGCGAGGCGCTACAATTCCAAGCTCAACAGCTGCTCGATCAAGACTATGAACTCTCACACAAAACTATGCTGCACGCCCCCTGGAATGAAGCATTCAAAACAAGAATTGAAAAGCTATGGACAACCATGTCCTCAAAAGATGTAGCTAAGATGAGCTACATAGCCTTTGATGACGCCACAAAAAAGATCTTCTTTAAAGGAAAAAAGAGCGCCGTCAAAGATTTTCAACAAACCCTTAATGATATAGATATCGCTATCCCCCAAGTACGCATTGACGCACGAGTTATCTTGGCAGAAAAAGATTTTGAAGAGTCTATTGGCTTTGAATTTTCTGGGATTTACGATCGCAAAGCCAGCATCAACCACTTCGATTTTGTTGGCATAGGGCCAAATACTAACACAACAACAGACGCTGACAATAAACCGCTCTTCTCTGATCTTGTTACCTGGTCAATGAATTTTATTCCTTCGGTTGCAAGAAGTATAAAGATTCCTTTTGTTTTTGGCGGCAGAGATCTGAATACCAAACGCCTTAACATCTTGCTTAATGCGGCTGAACAAAAATCTGAAATTAAAACCATCTTAAAGCCATCGCTCTTGGTCAATAATGAAGAACTTGCAGAAATCCTTGTTGGTGAAGAGATGCCACAAGCAACGCGTCTTGATGAAACGATTGAAGGACAACTTACCAATATCACTACGATCAATTATAAAGACGTCGGTATGAAGATCCGTGTTAAGCCAGCAGTAACGCCTGACCAATCATCAATCCTTCTTGATATTTACGTTGAACATTCCAGCGTTGTAAACCCAAGAGTACACCGCATCGAGGGGAACGCATCGACCTCAACCTTTAACTACACTATCGAAACCTCTCGTTCCAAAAACAAAGTTTCATTAAAGAATGGCCAAACAACACTTATCAGTGGCCTCATTCTTAACTACAAAGAAAATGAACGGCAAGGAATACCGTTTCTTCAAAACATTCCAATCTTAGGTTGGTTTTTCAGCGGGTCAAAGTCGGTTACACGAGACAAACAACTTTTGATTTTTATAACACCGACGCTCGTTTAAAATTATAGGGAGGGATAAAGATGGGAAAATATATAATTCTTGTGACGTGTTTGGTCTTTGCACCATACAATTACCAATTACAAGGAGCCCTCAGACCTACTCAAATCTATCCCTGGGGCAACATTTCAAACACAAGGTCAAATCAGAAAATAGGACCATGCCAAAGAATAAGAAGTCTCTCTTGCTCAAGAAATAATACTACTTATAACAATATCGATACCCTTCTATCCAAAACAAAAACAGTCTGCTTACTCGCGCTTTTTTTTTCACTCTTTATATTTTTGGTTGGTAACGAAGAATGGAAACCGCGCGAAAAACGCAGCTTAGAAAATTCACTGGCAAAAAAATTTCTTGTGTTAACGGAAATAGTGCCTTCCAATTGTAATACTGATGCAATCATTTATAAATGCTTCGAAACGTTATATCAAATCGCTGGAATTTATACATCAATCATCAACCCTGATGAAAACAACCCCCGCTACAAAACAATACGACCCTTAATTGATAAAGTCTGTCCGGAATATTCGAAAAATCCTAGATGCAACTTGGATGAATGGACCTTAAGGTCAATCCCTTCCTTCATTGATATTGCCCACATAAGTTATCCACTCATAGATAAAATAAACAATCTCCTCACCACTATCAAACAACAATATGTGTTCTTATATCCACTTTTTGGCAACCTTACAAAACCCAGTGAGCTCTCTGAAACTGACTATAATTGTCTCAAACAATTTTATGCCGACTATCTAGATGCACTAAAAGCATATAAAAGGGAGAAAGATTTTTCTGCACCAGAAAAACATCCGCTTTATATGAACGCGATCGATGATGCCCTCTGCTCACGGTATCCTATTAAATACTCACTCTATAAAAAAATGATAAATTCCTGTTGGTTTTCTTTCTCTCAACGTAAGAAACAATTATTTTCTGAGCTGGACGAAAACGCTATCGCAAAAATAGATCCCCTCATCACTCTCTTGAGCAACGAAGTCGGTTCTTCCTCAACATTCGATGTATTTCTTTCAAATTTTAGAAAATGTCGCGATAAGCAATACTGACTTCTCAAAAAGAAAAAATGGTGGTATAGATAATTTCCCTGAATTAAGGATGTATTGTTTTTGTTTTTTATTAGAAATTAATAATCATGCATGCAAAAATTTATTCCGCTACCACCGTTGGCATTGATGCCCATCTTGTAGAAGTCGAAGTTGATCTTGCCCTTGGCATGATTCAATTCAATATTGTTGGCCTGCCTGACAAGGCAATTAAAGAAAGTAAGGATCGCATCAAAGCCGCACTCAAAAATAGCGGTTTGCGTATGCCCGAGCGACTTATCACCGTTAACCTAGCGCCGGCAACACTTAAAAAAGAAGATGTGCTCTTCGATGTACCGATTGCCATCGCCATCCTTCAGGCGGCCCGCTTGCTTGCTATCCCAGACACCTTTATTCAAGAAACTATTTTTCTCGGTGAACTCTCGCTGGATGGCAAGGTTCGCCCCGTCTGCGGCGTTCTTGCAGTTACTCACAGCGCATTACGTTTAGGTAAAAAACGAGTCATTATCCCTAAAGAAAACATTGACGAAGCTCGTTTGATTAAAGGGATTGATGTTATCGGCATTGAAAGTCTAACAGAACTTGTCAGTTACCTGCGCGGGGAAACAACCATAACTCCAACACCATCAAACTTTGATACCATTCATACACACACCCATCACATGGACCTTGATTTCAATCAGGTAAAGGGACAAGCAAGCGCCAAACGTGCGCTACAAATTGCAGCGGCCGGTAGACACAACGTCCTTTTTATTGGAGCACCCGGCGCCGGTAAAACAATGCTGGCCAAACGCCTTGCAAGCATCCTACCCCCAATGTCGTTTGATGAAGTCATTGAAACAACAAAAATTTATTCTATTGCAGGCCTCCTTGGCAAAGAAACATCGCTCGTTACCACACGCCCCTTCCGCGCGCCGCACCATACTATCTCGCAAGCGGGACTTGTTGGCGGTGGATCACACCCTCGACCAGGCGAAATTAGTTTGGCACACAACGGCGTGTTATTTCTTGATGAGCTTACCGAATTCAATCGCGCAACCCTTGAAGTCCTACGCGAACCGCTTGAAAGTGGTCATGTTTTAATCTCGCGTGCAAGCTGCTCTCTTGAGTTCCCAGCATCATTCATTCTTGTTGCTGCACTCAACCCGTGCCCTTGCGGATACTTTGGCGATAAGAAAAAACAATGTGTCTGCACCCAACAACAAATTGCAAAGTATGTTGCCAAGCTTTCAGGACCATTGCTTGATCGTATCGACTTACACGTCAACGTCTCGGCCATCGATTATCAAGAACTCAAAGATGGGTTATCGTCAGGCTCTTCATCAAAAGAAATTTTGGCCTCGGTTATGCATGCCGTCGCCGCCCAAGAACAACGTGCTGGCAAATTGCGTAACGCTTCTATATCATCAGAGAAAATTGAAAACTTTTGCCAACTGAGCGGGCAAGCAGAAACTATTTTAAAGCTCGCCTTTGAAAAACTGTCACTCAGTATGCGCGGCTACCATAAAATTCTCAAAATTGCCCGTACCATCGCCGACCTTGAAGGAAGTATGTGCATCGAAAAAGTTCACGTACAAGAAGCGCTTATGTACCGCTCGCTCGATCAAAAACTTGAACCGGTTACCATGGATCAAAAATGATCTGCGGCATCGGCACCGACATTGTAGACATCACGCGTTTTGCACCATGGGTAGATTATCCACAA
>JBAYHB010000063.1:0-7810 GCA_041666365.1 Candidatus Babeliales bacterium
ACAAAAAAACTTAATTTCTGCTTATTGTAACGAAGAATGTTCCATCCCGCAAGGAGTTTTTCGCCCGATACAAATAGTATTATTTAGTGGGTAAGCGTGTAGATGATATGATTCAGCACCTTTTCTCGTAGGACCGCCTGTGCAAGAATATTTGCGTTGATTGGCGCTTCAAGTTCATCAATTTTTTCGATCAATGATTTGAAGTAAACAAACTCACGAAGCCGTTTGTTATTGAACAAATGGAGGTAATGTTGCATATCTTTAAAGTCAACCGCTATGCCTTCTGAATACGCGATCTGGTCAATGATAATCTCTTCCTTGAGTTGCTTTTCTGCCAGCTGCTCAACCTGTAAAAAGAAGTCTTTTTGTGATTTATAGACCTGATAGTCGGGTTGCTTCATAAGCGATACAAGCAAATCCTCAACGCGTCGCAAGACTAAGTGTTTGGCTACTTCAAAACGATGCTTTGTTAAGAGAAGATGGAATAGTTCTTCGATAATCATTTTGCGTTGCGAGATGTCATTGCGATAGGAAAAAACTTCCATCAACTTCCCGTGGACTTCAACTTTGTTTTTCAATCTAAACGTTGTCTTGAAAAGATCCATTGAAAGGGCGTTGCCCTTGATAACTCCTTTAATATTGATAAGAAAATTATATCGTTTCCCATCGATTTCATGTTGCGTTTCATCAAAGTCAAAATTATTCGTTGTAAACTGGTCACCAACTGCGTGGCCGGCAAACATTGCACTGAACTGCTCCTGCAAGCCTCTGCCGTTAGCACGCAACCAAAATCTACTCGTAAAGTTGGCGTCTAAAACCTCACAACGTCTATCGATAAGCGTTGCGTCAAAGCAAACCCAATCATCCTCTTCTATCTTCTGCATATTTTGCCCGGCAAGAACGGCGGTTTGTGCTTCTAGAAACTGTTCAACTTGCTTATCAAGATCTTTATAACGTTTTCGCTTGGGAAGTTTGAATAAAAAAAGCTTCCATTCTTTAAGTTCAACCGAATCAGACATTGAAACATCAAAATGAAAAAGCATTTTGGGGCCAGGAAGCAATTCGGCGCCCATCAGCCGCGGGTAGTTGGCAAACATAATTTGTCGATCCAAAAGCTCGGTGATGAGAAAATCA
Source organism: Candidatus Babeliales bacterium (assembly GCA_041666365.1). Classification (GTDB taxonomy): domain Bacteria; phylum Babelota; class Babeliae; order Babelales; family RVW-14; genus JBAYHB01. The sequence continues at coordinate 1,135 of JBAYHB010000063.1, forward strand.
ATCACAAGATGACGAAAGACGTAGCCCTTAATACGTTCATGTATCTCGCTATTAAAATTTTCAAGAATGTATTCATCAGGAACACCATCATCGGCAAATCCTTCAAAATTCCCCTGTTTAAATAATTCAATTGTTTCTTTGCCCAACTGCTCGATTACTGGTATGCCTACTTCTATCGTAGCCTTGAGTAGATGGGACGATGCTTGAAATGATCTAAAAACAAGATGGTGATTCTTTCCGCTTTTAGCACCAAAAATTTCTTGCGCTATACTCCCATGAACACCAGTAAGAACGACACTCTCCGTATCTGACATGAGCACTCTCCTTTTTTACGCGAATCCAGATTTCGTATGCTGAAAAAAGCGAATACAAGAATCGCCGAGACATTTGCGACAGTATAAAAAAAAAAAACGGCAATGCGTCAAGGTTTGTACTTTTTTGAGATTTTTTTGATGTAATCAGTGTTGGTGCAAGAGGGGGGACTCGAACCCCCATCCTCTTTCGAGGGCTGGCTCCTAAGGCCAGTGCGTCTACCAATTTCGCCACCCTTGCGATGGTGGGTTGCCAGGGACTCGAACCCTGAACCTGCAGATTAAGAGTCTGTTGCTCTACCAATTGAGCTAGCAACCCATTCATTCAAAGACGTCTTCGTTTCGTGCTCCAGCGCAGATCATCGCGACCTTGAACTGAGCCTTTATAACGATGACTTTGTCATTGTAACAATTTTTTAAAGTTTTGAAAGTTCTAGTTTGCGCATCGTCATAAAATAATCAAAAATATCGCTCGGCCACACCGCTCGCGCATCATGTATCACACCGCTTTCATCGCATTCAGCTTTATAGATGGGCGTCAGCAGCGCCTTGACCTTAAGATCGCCATTAACTTTCTTCCTGTTGGCTTTAAGAAACTGAATATAGTTTTCGTGACGAATCTTTGTACCATAGGTCTCAAATAAAGAAGCTGCAGCATGACCGTCACCTGTTGATTTTATCGTCTGCACCTGCACCATCAACGCTTTGATTGCTTCAATTGCCGCATGTTGGTCTCGTACTGTAACATCAACAACCCCAAATGTCTCTCCATCGATCTCACATTTTTCTTCAACAATACTCAAACATCTATGGTCAATTAAATAGTTTAAAATCACATAGTCGGCTCTGGCATGATCACCCTGAACAATAGTCGCGCCATCTTTTTGATGTATCAATCGCGACAAACCGGCAAGGGCCATGTGTTCAATGAGCCAATCACACAGTTCTGTTTTTGTTATCTTTTGTGTCCAGCGTTTAAAATAACCAAGTGCGGCAAGCTCATCAAAGTGGACCACGCTGACATACAAAGCAATAACTTCTGCGCGCAACTCTTCAAGCGATGCCTCATAAACGCCAAGTAGTAGACCTATGTTGTCAGGCGTTACCGCTATCGAGTCGCCTGGACGATACGTTTTCCCGGCGATACACAACTCATCACCCTCTTTAAATGTATGCTCGGCAAGTTTGCCACTGCCATGCCCCAACGTTTCATGGAGCAGACATTGCAGATCCCACATCTCACGCACAATGGCACAGGCTTTATCGTTGCGCTCAAGCCAATCTGCACGTGATGTTCGATGAAACAGTTTTCGATAGATATCGGGATTCAACAATAACCCAAGTCCCGCTTCTGCCGGATAGATAATTTGTTTTGAACCATGCTCGGCACGAATATCTTCATAGTTAGGCAAACAATAGGCCGCAGTTATTCCCAATGGACCTAGATCACCAATCGCAAAGGCCTTAGTATTTATCGAGGCATTGGGCATAGATAATCCATCACCATTGCCGCCTTGAAAACGGTGAAATTGTGCTGGTATCGGCAAACTGCGCTCGATACTAAAAAGAAGCTTGTTACATTGCGCCATATCAAGCGTTTTGATCGTTGCCTCTGCTTGGAAAAGTCCCACTTTATTTTTTGGGTCATGATATGTTTCAATAAAACCAAGGTTGAAATCAACCCTGCTGTTCGTTTTGAGCCATGCAATTGAATAGTTTCTAAAGGCCGCTTCATCCCCTGTTGCAATAAATGTAAGCAACCACTGTAAACTTTCAACCACATGCGTATCAAACTGTGCTGGATAATTTTGTGCATGCTTGTACGCCTTTTCAAGCCAGTAATGCATAACAGACATCTCATCGCGACAACGACCGTTGACGGCGTAGTGCTCGATGGCAGGCTTGTGATCACTACCCACATAAAAATGTGCATTGACACCATTCTTTTGTTTATGCTCAAGCGCTGCATACTCATGATCACCAAAACCTTGCCCATACACATTTACCGCACTTTTATCAATGCTTCCGGGGACAGTCAGCGTTGCATGATAGTCATCGTTGAACAATGCTTTGGCAATATCTTTGGTGATAACATCTTCGACATTTTTACCAAGCGATTCGAGCGCCATTGAAATATATTCTTTGGTCAACAGATCAAGCCCGATCTTATGCGGCGTTCGCTTTTCATGTTCATGTTCAAGTAAAAAATATTGTCCGTGGTTTGCCCAAAGATAGACAAGAAATGTGCGTACCTGGTGCATAAACAACGATACATCAAACAGTGTGCCCAACTGAGTATCATCTAAAAGTTCTGACTCATGCGTGAGCAACAATTCAAAAAGTTCTTGCAACGGCCACGCACAACGATGAAGTTGATCTGCGGTGATGCGATACCCTGGCAAACCAGCTCGCCACAGATAATAAATAAAAATTCGCTCTTGTGGCGTTAGCGCATCAAATTTCTCACCCAAGCCTTGATGGTAGACAACAGCAATTTCGTTATAACGTTCAATCGTTGTTGGCGCCTCAGGCACCGTATCATTTTTTTTCAGCATCCCACACCCCGTCATCAAGATAATACTTCCACACACCATTAACCTTTTCATTGTCCACTCGCTTTTTTATTGATCATAAAAATAATCCTCTCGCCAAAGTATCATTTTTTTTTACTTTAGGGTAGGTTGCTCAAGGCCTTTCTGTTACACTATGAACAATTGAATGATGCCCTGTATACCGCCATAAAACCGTGAAGAGTTATGAGCATGCAAGCCCCTTTTGAACTGCTATCACTCCAAGAAACGCCCGACGATAAAGTCGTTATTTTTGAACCACATTCATTTGACGACTACCTTGGCCAAAGCACGATCAAAGAAAAATTAAAAGTCTACGTTACCGCCGCACGCATGCGCGAAGAGCCGCTCGACCATCTTTTACTCTTTGGCCCTCCCGGCCTTGGTAAAACAACGCTGGCAAAGGTTATGGCAAAAGAATTAGACGTCCCCATTAAAACGACAAGCGCTCCGGTGCTTGAACGCAGCGGTGACTTGGTCGCAATCCTTTCAAGCATCGCGCCAAAAGAAATTTTATTTATCGATGAAATTCACCGCCTCCCAAAAAACGTTGAAGAAATTTTATACAGCGCCATGGAAAACTTTTTTGTCGACGTCATCATCGGTCAGGGCGCCGGCGCACGCTCAATCCGTCTTCCTTTAAATCCATTTACCTTAATCGGCGCAACAACAAAGACATCGCTCATTTCCGGCCCACTGCAAACCCGTTTTGGCATCGTCGAGCGTCTTGATTTTTATGAGCCAAATGAATTGGCAGAAATTGTCATTCAAAACGCCGCATTTTTTAATATGCCCATCGAGCCAGAAGCTGCGCTAACCATTGGCCGACGTGCACGAGGAACGCCTCGTATCGTCAAACGCATTCTGCGTCGTGTCAGAGATTTTGCCCAGGTTAATCAATGCCCTACCATCGATGTTCCGCTCGTCAACCGGGCGTTAACGTTTCTCGGCATCGACGAAGATGGTTTGAATAAATTAGATCGTGATCTGCTCACCTGTATCTTACGTGATTTTGATGGCGGCCCGGTCGGCCTTGAAACGTTGGCAGCAATGACGGGTGAAGATAAAGAAACGCTCGAAGATGTGTGTGAACCATTTTTAATGCGTATCGGCCTCTTGCAAAAAACCGCCCGCGGCAGGCAAATTGCGCCTAAAAAAGTTCCCCTGCTGACAAAAAAGTTATTGGGGCTATCGATCTCTGAACAGGCGTCGCTCTTCGATCAAAATAATTAAGATACCCAAAACCCTTGTTTTTACGCATATATTTCCCCTATCATCAAAACAGGAAAAGTAACTCGTTGTTAAAAAATCAGGGGGCCTGTAATGAACCACGTTCGCTTTGAAAAAAAATATATTTTAATCATGCTACTTCTCACAACCTATGCCAACGGGGCAAATAGATTACGATCTCTTCCTTCTGAATTGCAAGATCACATTCTTTCTTTTGTCACTGGAACGGATGAAGAAAAACTGAAAAGGCTTGGCGCAAAATTTGATGCACTTACAAATACAAGCAATTTGGTTCTAACCAATGAGGACTTAAAGCTAATTGATGATGCACTTGCAACAAGAGGAACATTACATGAGGCTACCGACAAACCACGAATGATACTTAATGAAGACGGAAAACCCATCAGAGAAAAGGGGAAGCTCAAGCTAGTAGGAGAATTGAACAAATCGGATACTCTGGCTCAAACGCTACAAACATTTTTAAATTCCTTTGAAAATATTAAAAATGATGAAAGAGGAGAAATGAGGCTTTTGTTGCAATCGAGCAGAGACGGTAGAACAAACATTGTTAAAAGATTGCTATCGTTACCCAATGTAGCCGTAAATATTCGTGAATCCAACAGTAATATGAGCCCTCTTCATTATGCTGCAGCAAATGGGCATGTTGAAATAATGAAGGCGCTCATTAATCATGGCGCAGAGGTAAATGCAGAAGCTGCTGGAAAAATTCCACTAAGCTACGCGGCGGCAAATGGACACGTCGATGCGGTCAAAGTATTGATTAACCATAAATCTGAATTGGACGCAGGTAATGCTTTATACGAAGCAATTGTGAAGGGACACGTTGAGACCGTCAAAGTGTTGCTTGATGCCGGGGCAAAACTAGATAAATTTGATGAGCTGCATATTGCAGCAGAATATGGTCGGACTGCAATAATTGATGAGCTAATTAAACGGAAATACAATCCAAATACTCACGATATTACCGGAAGATCTCCGCTGTCCTATGCTGCTAAAGAAGGACACCTTGATGCAATAACTCGCCTCATTAAAGGTGGTGCAAACGTAAATGCAAAAGATGAGGATGGCAGTACGCCATTATTTTATGCAGCTAGAGAAGGAAAGCTAAATGCGATCCAAAATCTCATTGCCAAAGGCGCAAACATAAACACAGTCAATTCAAGTGGTATGACGGCACTTCATAGAGCAGCTTATTCCGGGAAGACTGATGCGATTACCGCACTAATAGACGCAGGTGCAAATAAAGATGCTAAAGATTCAGACGGAGAAACTCCTCTTCATTACGCTGCAGCAGATACGATGGGAAGGGCTGAAACCACGAGTGCGGAAACTGTTGAGGTTTTACTTGGTGCGGGAGCAGATAAAGATGCTAAAGATAATAACGGAAAAACGCCGCTTCATTACGCTGCAGCAGTAGACTCTAATGCAATCGAAAAGGCGAAGGCCATTGATGTAATTAAAGCCTTAAGTCGAAGCGGCGCAGATCAAAACGCAAAGGACAACAATGGAAAGACACCATTACGCATTGCAGCTAAAATAGGTAATAATGCAATAATTACTGCGCTTATTAACGAAAATACCAATGTGAATGCAACAGATAACGATGGGCGAACCCCGCTACACATTGCAACTACATCCAGATCAACCGGGAAAGAAGTGATCGATGCGCTTGTTAAAGCTGGAGCCAAGGTAAATGAGAAAGACGGTACAGGCAAGGCCCCCCTTCATTATGCTTCACAGTATGGTAATAAAGAAATGATCGATACGCTTGTTGAATCCGGGGCAAATATAGATATTGAGGATAATAACAAAAACACTCCCCTACATAATGCATTACAAGAAGTTCTGTCCGAACACGATGAATGGTTCCCTTCGTCGCGTATAAATGCTGATAAGAGAATCATTCCCACGCTTATCGAAAAAGGTGCTAATGTAAACGCACAAAATAATGATCTTTTGGCACCACTTCACTACGCAACACAAACAGGTAACCTAGAGTTAGTCAATAAACTTATAATCTCTGGATCAAAACCAAATGAAAAAGATAAAGATAATTTAAGTCCTTTGGATTACGCCCAAATCAACGAATATGATTCCATCGCCAGGCGGCTCAGTACCGCAGGCGCCAAGGAAACAAGCAGTAATCGCGGAAAGATCAATAAATTTATAAAGAAAAATAAGGGCAAGATAGCTATCGCAGGAACACTTGGGGCAGCCGCAATCGGTATCGGAATCGCTGGTCTGGCAGGCGGATTATCCTCAACCCCAAGCAATCCTCCACAACCTCCGCAGCCACCACAACCACCGCAACAAACAAAAATTAATTAACCTGAATAATCCAACCGACGAAAAATCGCACCTGGCAGGTAAACCGTGCCTAAAAAAATTCTACTCCTGACAAAAAATTATTAGGGCTATCGATCTCTGAACAGGCATCACTGTTCGATCAAAATAATTAAAATACCCAAAAACATTGTTTTTACGCCTGTATTTCCCCTATCATCAAAACAGGAAAAGTAACTCGTTGTTAAAAAATCAGGGGGC
>JBAYHB010000064.1:0-7682 GCA_041666365.1 Candidatus Babeliales bacterium
ATGGAAATGGGTTTGAAGAAGCTGGTACATTTTGAAATTGTTGATAGGTAAATAGTCTAAACTGGCAGTCTTAGAGACTGCTAACAACCGTCAAGCCACCCGCTTCGCGGGTGCGCCATGACTGTCCAACAGGCTGTTGGACTTTTTCGTATGCCGCATAGAATGCCCTCATGTTGAAGATATTTGCCCTTGAAAAGCCACCCAGCCCTGGGAATTCTTTTTGCAAATCATTGGCAAACCTCTCTACAATTCCAGAACCCCAACGGTTGACCGCTTGTTTTTGAGCAATAGTTTTTCCGATATACCAGTAAACTTTGATCAGCTCTTTATTGACCGACATCGTTGCTTTGATCTGTGCTTCCTGGATTCTCTTTTTTACATCGAGTAATGTTTGAGCGTAGTCTTTGGTTGAGATTATAGCCTTGGATCCCTTTGATATGACCTTTGTAGTCTTTTTCGTTACTTTTTTCTTATTCATCGTTTGATCCTCAAAGTTTCTTTTCGCTACTTTTATTTTACTTCATCCCAGTACCTTTTTACATTCGCCATTCCTAGACGTGAACCAAGGTGGCAGTCCTCGGAGCCAGTTTCCATCCAAAGTTCTTATCCATCCCTGGCCAGGATTTGGGCCGGTTTTTGATCGCATAAAAAAGTCCTTCGCATGGACAAGGGATGCCAACTTTGCATTCTGCGTTACGGCAGAAATACAATTTTCATCAACGCAAGCGAAGTTTGCTATATCAAGCGTGGTTCTAAAATTATCCCTGTCGACAGCTTCTATCAGCCGATGAATACGATGACTGTGTTGAAAAAGAAGCCCATGGTTTTCGACGCTTGTTGTAATCTCGAACTGTTTTGCATAGTCGGCGATTGTACGGCAAGCGTGTGCAACTTTGGGGAGATCCTTTTGAAAGCGTTGCTCAGAGGGGTTATCGATATGCCAATTGCAAACGTCATGTCTCATAAGCTTTGCTCCGAGCTTGTTTGCCACGTCAACCTCGCGAATTGCACGTTCAATTTCCGCCTTATACGCGGCATCATTTTCATGAAGGAAGTTTGCTTTTATAGTGTAGCTAGAGATTTCAAGATTGGTTTCTTTTGCTTTCTTTACGATAGCTTCAATCAGTGAATCATTTCCAGCGAGTACGAAACAACCGGATGGAGAGATTTCGACATGCTCGCCACCGTTATCAGCTATCCATTCTATTGCCTGAAGAATATTTATATCCCCTGCCTTCATCGCTTTTGAAAGGCTGTATGTGGTCAAACCAACTTTCATATATTCCCTCGCATTGTTTATATTTTCTTTTCATGATGCGATTCTTTTTCAGCTCGAATTTCGCGTGCAAGCTTTTTACTGAGCCTTATAATGAAATCTGCCTTTTTTTCATCATAATTAGGGGTATACCCACAATTATACTCTCGTACACACGCTTGGAATGGATCTGAACTTCCAACGATAATTGCTCCAACCTCTTGTACTTGTTCTGTAGATCGACTTGTCTCTGTAACTGTATAAAACGGAAAATAAACAAAATCCCCGTTGGCTATATCAACCACATCATGTTCATCCAGGGTTAGAATATCTCCTTTTTCAGTAAGCTCCTTCCCCTCGCCATTGAATCTTACTATCCAGTTATCCAAGAAAGGGTTTTTTACGTTGTACATTGCGTAATAAATACGATCGAGCATCCATTTGTTTACACTCAAAGGACTGTCCTTTTGAATTCCAAATGCTTGTCTTATCGTATCAAAACATATTTTAATTCTATGGTTAAGGGCAATAATATCTTCTTTAACTGGGCAACTAGGGCGCCCGATTCCTTTCTTATGGTGAGTAAGCATTATATACTGTCTAAATTTTTCCATTGCAACGGTCGTGAATCCTTGATCGACTAATTGTTCGATCGCTTTTTTTTCGATATAAATAAATCCATGATCTATAAGAATTCTTTCCAGTTTATCATTAACAGATTCTGTGGGCAGAACGTCGGCAAACGATTTCTTCAATGCATCCATGCCGTTGCTATAATCTGGATGCTCAACCCCCGGAAGCATTGGCGAAATATAGGTTGGATTTTGCGAGACATGGCCACTTGGTTGGAAAAGTGGACACGTTATATTGCTTGCCGGGGACATGAACGCCCATTGTGTCAGAGCTGCTTCTGTTTTAGACAAGAACAACAGCGTTCCTAGGCTAACGATAAATAAACGTTTGAACATGTTTACAAATTCCTTTCATATTTCTCTAATCAACTATTGCAATAACCCTTGCCAATGCCTGATCAGTCTCGGTTTTAATCGGCACGAAAAAGCATCGACAGAAACATGGGGTACACAAGCCAACACCGATGAAGTCGATAAAAAACATTAACAGGATTGAGCCGAGTGAGGCATATTTTTGAAATTGTTTCATGGGAAGGTCTTTCGTTGTCCTTTTTAAACTTCTTTTTTTGTAACAATATTTTTTATTAAAGAGCTTGCGTCTTGCCAGCCCAATACTGTTCCCTGTTTTCTTAATTGTTTTTCACTGCCAGCATAAATTAGATATGAATCACGTGTATTAGCTTTTGCTATATCATTCCAATAATCAATTCCACGGAATGAATCGCTGGCGATACTTTTTCCTGACTTGATTTCCACAGGATAGCTTTTGGCACCTTGATCTAAGATACAATCAATTTCATGCGCAGCCCCTGAATCACGCCAAAAATAGAGCGAAGGGCGAGCGCCGCTGTTGCAATATTGTTTATAGAGATCTGCGATTATAAACGATTCAAAGAGAGCTCCTTGAAAATGTGAAAGGCTCAATGTTTCAGCTGAATCAATTCTTAAAAGTGAGCATGCCAAGCCTGTGTCAAAAAAATATAGCTTTCGTGATTTGACTAACCGTTTATTAAAGTTTTGAAAATGAGGTTCTAAAAAAAATATAATATAACTGGCTTCTAAGATAGAGAGCCATTCATGTGCCGTAGGTGCTGATATGCCTGTTTCCGCGGCTAGGGCGTTTACGTTGCATAACTGACCAATTCTTCCTGCGCATAACTGAACAAATCTGCGAAATGTGGTCATGTTTTTTGCATTGATAAGCTGGCCAACATCTCTTTGAATGTACGATAAAATATAGGATGGATAGAATTCTGTTGGAGAAATCTTATCCGCATAAATTCTTGGGTATCCGCCGTGGAATATTGCTTCACTGGCTGATTCAGAGACTAATTTGTTATCGAGAAGTTCTACATTAGATAGTGGTAAAAGATTTAAGATTCCGACTCTTCCTGCCAAAGATTCGGTTATTGACTTATTTACTAAAAAGTTTTGTGACCCCGTCAAGATAAAATAACCTGGTCTTTTTTTCTTATCAGCTTCCAGTTTGATATAGGTGGTCAGTTTGGGAGCATACTGAAATTCATCTAAAATGAGCCCATGTTCGTTTTCGTGGGTAAGTAAGAATCCTTCTGGATCTTCCAAGGCAAAAGCTTGCGTCACCTCATTGTCTAAACTTAAAAATGTATGCTTTGGAAATACACTTTGCGCCAACGTTGTTTTCCCCGATTGGCGAGGACCTAATATGGCAATTACCGGGAATTTGGCATATCGCGGCAGCGTTTCGGCTAATTCTCGTGAGAACATGGTCATTCCTTTCAGGCTTAGAACACTACATAATAATGTCTAGTTTAAGGCGACACTTTAAAGCAGTCAACAACATCGACAACAAAGCAATGTCTATTTTAAAGTGAGACTTTAAAATAGACATTGCCTGGACTTGCATTTCTTGTGATAGTTGTGCTGAAGCAGTCATAACTCCCATATTGCAATAACTCTTGCCAATGACGAATCAGTCTCAGGCTTTAGCGGCGCGGAAAAGCATTGACAGAAACATGGGGCACACAAGCCCAACACCTATAAAGTCGATAAAGAACATTAATAGGATTGAGCCGCGTGAGGCATATTTTTGAAATCGCTTCATGGATGACCTTATGGAAAAATTCTGAGATTTGGATCCAACTTTTCATTTATTTTAGTACGTATGACTTTGAGTATTTTGTCTGCCATTACTATCGCCGTCTCAACATCTGTTCTGTTGACTGTGAAGTAATCATCTGGGTAGCGTGTGTAGGTTGCGTAAGGGATGAGCATAATCACATCGTCAGCAAGTTGTAACAGAGAAGAATCATACTTTGTGCATAACTCCAACAGTTTCTCTAAGTCGTGTGTTTTTTTCGGTGCATGGTGATTAAAAATAAGAAATGCCTTGAGTGCTTTTTCAGCACATTGTTGGGTATGATATGCTGCTGTATCGAGAGTTTCATCGTCTTCTTTAGAAAGCTTCTTTGCTGATTTAAGATCACCAAGCGCTTTATTCAGCCAAGCATTATGCTCTTGCATATAAAACCCTTCCATGGTGTTTGACTTTATAAGAAAGGGAGTCTTCCTTTGCTGCCGCTGCCTTGAATTCTGACTCAGTGTAGACAAGAATATCTTTCGAAATCTCAAGACCCCACAGAATTTTATATCCATGAAAGCTTCTTTTTATTGGTCGCTCGTCAGAGCTTTCAACAATGATCAACAGATCAAGGTCACTATCTTCAGTTGGTTTCCCCCAGGCATAAGAGCCGAAGAGATAGATAGCAACGGGGTTATAGGTTTTTACTAATCGGTTTTTTACTTCTTCTATCGTTTCTTTAGTTATCATAAAATCCCATTTCATTATCGATTATGTGTTCAGGACAACTTGGCAACGCCTGAATTCCCTTCATTCAATCAATTTTTTCCGCTATCTGATCCTTCATCGCTAATCAACAATCGCCTGATAAACAGCAACCTTAAACTCCCTGCGTATACCATAAGCCGTTGAGGGCAAGAGTTGTGTAAGCAAGAGCGCAATGAGTTCTTCTTTCGGATCAATAAAGAACGTTGTATTCGCTCCACCACCCCAATTAAATTCACCAGGCGTGCCCACAATATTTGCCTTAGTAGGGTCAAGCATCACGGCAAACCCTAACCCAAAGCCAACTCCAGCGAGCGATGTTTCACTGAATCCTGGCATGGCGAAATGTGCCAAATCATCAGAAAAATGATTCGTCGTCATCAACTCAACAGTTTTGGGACTCAGTAGTTGCTTCCCGTTAAAACTGCCTTTGTTTAAGAGCATCTGTGAAAAGTTTAAGTAATCTGATGCCGTGCACACAAGCCCGCCACCACCGGAGTAAAATGTTCGTGGTGAAGAAAAACGCCCTGATTTCGGATTGTCGATAAGGATCAAGGGTTGCTTGTAATCAACATCTTTCTCGGCAGACATGTACTGTGAAAAATGTTTTCTTTGGTCGGCAGGGACTAAATCTATATGGGTATAATTTGCAGCAAATCGATCATGTTTCTCTTGAGGAACATAAAAATCCGCGTCAGTCATTTCTAGCGGCTCAGCAATGTATTTTTTAACAAATTCATCAAACCGTGTGCCCGATATTGTCTGAACAAGGTAGGCAACGACCTCGCTTGATAGACTATAATTCCATCGTGTTCCTGGAGAAAAAAGTAATGGCATGCGCGACAGTTTGTCTACCAGGTCCTGAAGCGTTCCATCTGCATGCGATCCCTGAATTCCTGCTGCCCGATATAAAGCGTCCACAGGCGAGGTATTATTGAAATCATAGGTCAAGCCTGATGAATGAGAAAGCAGATCGGCTATAATCATCTTGCGTTGTGGTTTTACCGTTGTGTACTTTTCTGCCGTGCCACTTTCAAAGACTTCAAGATCTTTAAATGCTGGAATAAACCTTGAAACCGGCGTATCTAACTGGAAGTAGCCCTGTTCGTAGAGCATCATCATTGCAACAGTTGTCACTGGTTTGGTCATGGAGTACATGCGGAAAATCGTATCCGGTTGCATAGCCTTGTTGGCCTCTATGTCCATCTTTCCATAACACTGGAAATGGACAAGCTTATTGCGACGCGCAACGACCGTTATGGCTCCAGGAATCTTGTTGGCATCAACGTACGATGCAATCAGCTTATTAATTCTATCAAGTCGATATGAGCTTAATCCAGCAAGCTCCGGTCTAAATATTTCCATGATAATCCTTTTATTTTATGGTCGCTGTTTTTACCCCAAAGCAAATCCATCGTCCATCAATGTCTTCCATTACAAATTCAAGATTGCCATAATCGGTTGTACCCAACGGCCGTACAATCTTTACGTTTTTGGCTACCAATTCTTCATAGATCGATTCAATATTTTTGCCCGTGAAATAGCCATCATATCCATATCCATGAATTATTCTATTGGGTTGGATTTCCTGTAACTTTGATTGAGTAAGTATTATTTCTACTGCATCTCTGTACAAACAAATGTGAGGTTGCTGGACCTGGAGATATTTTACTGCCCTAAAGCCAAGAAGCTTTGAGTAAAAAACCGAAGTCTTTTCAAGATCTGTAACAGGTAAAATGAGTAAACTTGTTTCTAATTTTGCTGTCATTTGTTTCCTTAATTTTTAATCAACTATTGCAATAACCCTTGCCAAAGCTGAATCAGTCTCAGTCTTTAGTGGTAGCGCTATGACCTTAAACTCCTTAGCATCCAGCAAACTTTCAAGATTTGTTAGATTTTCAATAATCAAAACGTCATGATCAAAGAGTATCTTGTGTATCTGGAACGGATAGTTGTCTGGCGAGAAAAAATCGATACCAATCATCTTGATCTTATGTTTTACAAGCTCCTGGGCGAAATTAGCACCGATGACTGGATGATTGTTATAATATTCTTCTGTGCCAAATTTTTTATCGAATCCAGTTAAAATCAAAACGATCAAACCTTCCCCTGCAGGCAGACTTTGCAATAATGACGCGTCAATTGTTTTGTTGCGTGCATCGACCAGATACCCTTTGCTAGCAAAACGATCAACAGCCATTTCAGACATGAGCACTTTTGAATCGGTCAAATGTCCTGGCCCGTCGATGTGCGTGCCAACATGCATGCCGGACGTGAGCGTCCAATCGTTGTAGTGGTTATCGGCAAGCGTTCGCGTCTGTTTGATTGACGCTGGGTCATCAAAGGAATGCACGGGCATGTTCTTTGTAAATGTATGGGTTAGGTCAACGATTTTAGTCATACGAAACTCCCTTACACAAAATCGAGCCGTTGTCTGAGTGCTTTAACCGACCACCAACCAATAATACCACACAGGGCAATCATAATCATTAAACAGATCCAAAATGGTAGGTAGCCATCTTGTCCAAGGATTACAGCGCGGATGCCATCAGTTGCATAGATAACTGGGTTGAAGAGCATCACATACGCAAGCGTTGGGGCGACAGCATATGTTGTCATCCATGAGAACTGGAAGCCTCCCAAAAACCAGAGTGGAAATATAACGCGGCACCAGGCTACGCCGAGTTTTTCTATGCTCGAAAGGTAAGCTGCAAGTACAAATGCCAATGTTGCCCACACAAGATTGATAGCAACCAAAAATATCAAAAATTTAAACCATGCAATGTTCATCAAGTTGAATTGGTCCCAGAGCATCAGTTTGCCCAGCGGTATCAGTGCCAGACTCATGCTTATGCTGATAATCAGCCAGTGGGCAATGTAACTGGCCAGAACCGTGGCGACCGACGATGGTAAGGCGAGGTAATAAGCGATGGTGCAATCGCCCTCAAAATCAGCCACAAGTGTTGCGGCG
>JBAYHB010000065.1:0-7670 GCA_041666365.1 Candidatus Babeliales bacterium
GAAATTCTTACAGCCAACCTTCCTAAAGGAATGGGGGCTATCGTACGAACCACCGCAGAAGATAAAAGCACCAAAGACATAACCAAAGACCTTGCGTTCCTCATTTCAATTTGGAATGCAATCCAGAAAAAATTTAAAAAAGCTCAACCAGGCGAAAAAATCCACGAGGATCTTTCATTCTCTCTTCGTGCAATTCGCGACCACCTTGATGATGACGTTGAAATGGTTGTCACCGACGATCAAAAAGAACAAGCATCTATCCATAAATTTGTGAAAAATATTTGTCCTGAATACGCCCAAAAAATTCGTTTCTATAGCGGACCTCCATCACTTTTTGAACGTTTTGATATCGAAAAACAGATCGAAAAAGCGCTGCAGAAAAAAGTACAATTACGCTGCGGCGGAACACTCATTATCGAATCTACTGAAGCGATGACGGTCATTGACGTCAACACGGGAAAATTCACAGGTACTCATTCGCACGAAGATACCATTCTCAAAACAAATCTAGAAGCAGCTGATGAAATCGTTACCCAGCTCAGATTACGAAATATCGGTGGACTTATTGTCATCGACTTTATCGATATGGCGATATCATCCAACCGACAAAAACTGTCCCGCGCTCTTGAACGAGCGCTCAAAGAACGTGATAAATTCCAGTCAGTAACACTCCGCATCTCAGAATTTGGCATTGTTCAAATGACGCGTAAACGCTCTGGCAAGACATTACAAAACCGCCTTACCAATCTCTGTCAATGTTGTAACGGCCTGGGCTATGTCAAATCTGTGCCTGCAATAAGTTTTGAAGTACTACGTAGTTTTAAAGAAGACGTCCTGCGACGAAATCTTACCGGATCAATAATAATGGCCGTATCAAACAGCGTTTTCGATTACATTCTCCACACTGAATATCAATCTATTCTTCAACTTGAAAAAGAGTTATCATGCAAAGTAACGCTTGAAAGCAACGAGCATTTTACAGATGACCAAGTCGTTATAACAAAGATTGATCGATAAAAACAGTGTTGCCTTGAGGATTGAGTATGTCATCAGATGTTAAACGTAGTTTAGATCGTTACCCCGATTATGCCGCTACTATCGGCATTGAAGTCCATGTGCAGTTAAAAACTGAATCAAAAATTTTCTGCAGCTGTCCAAACAAATTTGGACAAACACCGAACACAAATATTTGTCCCGTATGCGTCGGGCACCCGGGTGTGCTTCCGGTGCTTAACCGCAAAGCAGTTGATTATGCGATTATGGCTGGCCTTGCAACCAACTCACATATAGCTAAAAAATGTAATTTTGCCCGCAAACATTATATGTATCCTGATCTACCTAAAAACTATCAAATTACCCAGGCAGATGATCCTATCTGCTGCGCAGGGTACGTACCAATCGAAGAAGCCGATGGATCAGAAAAGCATGTTCGCCTCGTCCGCATCCACCTGGAAGAAGACGCCGGCAAAAATACCCACGCCTCAACATCGCACAGCTGTGTCGATTTAAATCGCGCCGGCACTCCACTCATCGAAATTGTCAGCCAACCCGATATGTGCACTCCTGAAGAAGCACAGATGTATTTAACCAGACTGCACACCATTGTACGGTACCTTGGAATCAGCGATGCTAACATGGAAGAAGGAGCCTTCCGCGCTGACATTAATATTTCGGTTAAAAAAAAGGATGCGACAGAACTTGGCACCAAAGTTGAACTAAAAAACATTAATTCGTTTCGGTTCATAGACAATGCAATTGAATTTGAAATTGAACGCCAGATTTGCTTACTCAACGATGGCAAAAAAATACGCCAAGAATCACGTCAGTGGGACAATAAAAACAATATTTCAATCTTTATGCGCTCAAAAGAAGAAGCTCAGGATTACCGCTATTTCACCGAGCCTGACCTTCCAGAGTTACACATCGACCAAGCTTGGATCGAAAGCTTACGCGCCCTTCTGCCAGAGCTTCCCCACGTAAAGTATAAGCGCCTCCAAATCGATTATGGCCTTTCACCCTACGAGGCAGACATCATTACCCAAGACAAAGCGCTTGCAGACTTTTTTGAACAAACAACAGCGCGTTGCAAAAGTCCTAAACAAATTTGTAACTGGATACTGCGGGATCTCCTTGGTTACATAAAAGAACACAAGCTTGAATTAACCACCATTAAAATGACGCCAACGCTCCTTGCTGAGCTCGTTACGTCAATCGACCAGGGAATTATCAATAGCAAGGTTGCTCAGGATATTTTTATTGAAGTTATGGAAACTGGTACATCACCGCTGGCGGTCATCAAAACAAAAGGATTGCAGCAAGTTGAATCACTTGATATTCTCGAGCCAATCGTGAAAGCAATCATCGAAAAGAATGCTGACGCTGTCGCTAAGTACAAAGCGGGAAATATAAAATTATTTGGATTCTTTGTCGGACAAGCAATGAAAGAAACGCAAGGAAAAGCTAATCCGAAGATTTTGAACGACCTGGTACAAAAATACCTGGCGTAAACAGATCGTATTGAAGTCGTATGTTACATGGAGCAGGCAGCCTGCTCCATTGTTGTTTCTGTTATAAATATTTTTTTATTTTTTCAAGACCTGTATCGAAGGTTTTTAGAACGTAATCGAGTTCAAGCAAGTGCAAGCCAACATAAATCAAGATAAGACCAACAATAAAAAATACCATTGCGAGCAATACCTTATACGACATAATAAGGCTGATCACACCAAGGACAATAGCCAAAAGGCCGCGTAGCATTTTAAAGTTAAGTGGTGATTTTTGCGCTTCTTTTTTTTCAAGATTATCCATGGAATCTCCTTCTTTAAAAAACATTCAAATAAATACCAAAAACTTATTAAGTACAATAACAAAAATTATTCTGACGCTTCAAGCATAATGATTTTTTGCCCAACTAGGCTCGTTATCACAATAGTATTTCATAATTTTATAAAGCATTGACATTGGTATATAGAAACTCTCACCATGGGGAAAATATAAGGAGACTCTATGTTTAAGAATACTTTTTTTATTGTATTACTAATCTGTTCAGTTGTCCCTGTTCAAGGCGCGTTTTTAAGATGGTTTCAACAAGCTCCCAAAGTCATCGAATTTGATGAAAAAATTTTTAACGATTGTTTGCTCAGCCAAGACTATTCTAAATTAGAAAACATGACCTACACACTTATTCAAGTGGAACACAAAACAAAGATTCTTGACCTGATCAAGGCAGGTGCATCAGAGAAAAAAGATCCTTTTTGCCTGTACACATATATCCGCAACAAAGTACTCACCAAAAAAAATGGTACTTTAGAGTCAGACGATGTAGCTCTAATTTTGAAGAACATGATCATAAGCCTCATGCTTCTTGCCGGAGATTTGGCTTGTTGTATAGCATTGCATGGTGATGACTCAATACTACGGGACTTGAATTATGCCTGTCTACGAAACCACTATGCTCATTGGTATAGAAAACATCTCGATCAGGATTCCATTGATTTCAAAGTGATACGTGAATCGGTTATACGGTGGGTTGCTGAAGAAACGCAAAAAATGGAACATACGAAAAATGATACAAGTAATGAGAAAATAAAAACAGAACAACCATCTCCATTCTGGGTCAGATATTTTTATGAAGAACAAATATTCCGCCGATGGGTTATCCATTTTAGAACACCAACTGCTGATGAGCTTCAATCATACAAAAGGCAAGCAAATAAACATCAAGTATTAGCCATACGCCTCGAGTCACAAAATGAATTTGTTGAAACGTTTAACACGTGTAATGACTGGCAAAGTTTTTTCAAACTTGGCTTACTAAAAGATCTCAACAAAAGAATTTTAGGCAATGATGAGGTTAATGAAGAAAAGAATGTGCTACAACAGGCGGTTTAACCCTAAAACAAAATTTTGATCGCAAATAAACTCAGTCCCAGTCTCGCTCAACGATTGCCAAAACGCCAAGAATGATCAAATAGATGCCGATAAACACCACGAGAAATCGTAGGACAAAGTTGAAGACCACGGGGAAGATAAGCAACACACCACACGTGATAAGAAGAATACCTTTAATCGGCCGAGCCATAATCGCAATTCCTTTCTGGTTTCAAATAAAAAACCAAGGTACAATAACGCTGCAAACAACGGTTAAGAGTATAGCAGTTTTTTAAAGACTATTCATGACAAGCTAAAGGAGAGTGTTCATGACAAAAGGCTCTAATAGCGTCAATTTTTATAACAACATGTTCGTCCATGATCATTATGAAGTGCATCGACACGATGTTGGAAGTTATTGCACACGAAAAGAAATTCTAAGCGCTATCGCACACACTTCAGGCAGCGTACTGGAAGTTGGAACCGGCATTTCAACCCTCTTAGAGGACCTTCCAACATTCCAGCGATTCGGCATCGATATTTCGCCAACCACTATTGATAGAGTTCACCACATTTTTAATCACAAAGGAATTGTGGCTGATGTACGTGTAGCCGATGCAACACACCTTCCATTCCCAGATCAATCATTTGATGTCATTGTCTCTTCGCACGTCTTAGAACACATAGAAGATGATAGTACATGTTTACAAGAATGTGCTCGTGTACTAAAACCTGGCGGCGAATTAATTTTGTGGGTCCCCGGTAGGATAAACGGCCAAGCAACAGAGGCTGAATGGCAGAAAAATGGACACTATCGCATGTACAATAAAAAACGATTCGTTGAGCTTGAGCAATGTCTTTTGCATTCGCTCAAAATAACATCACTCTGTTATCCTCACAAAATTCATAACCTTATCTGGAATAGAGGAAAGCGCATCGTTCGCTGGATTAATTATCCTCTGAAAAAATATATCTTGCGCGATCATAAAACGTATGAGGTCAGGCCGTTTTACCAAAAGATAATCCTTCCTCTTTTCGCAGCGCTCCTTAACTCATGCGATAAGCTGACACGGTCTACAGAGAAAAATTTTTTAGGTGCAGAATTTAATATGCTTGTACGTTTCGAAAAGCAGCCATAAAACTAGCCGCTGTTAGTTACCCTTTTTCGCCCTTTTCAACGTTTCTTGAGCATCAACTAAAATTTCATTATCAAAGCCTTCATGGGCCAAGAGGTCAAGTGCTATAGTTTGATCAGAGATACCTGGAATCAATTTGTATGGGTAGAAAAAATGTCCATCTGGCTGTTTTTCGGCCATCACTTTATAATTTTTAACCAGGCCATTTATTTCATTTTCAATTCCCGTAAGTTCCTTAAAATGGGTAGCAAATATAAGAACACTATTTTTACTTGCTACTAATTTTTTTATGATACCATGCGAAGCTGACATTCCCTCAAGGGCGTTTGTCCCTGTAAACATTTCGTCCATAACAACAAAGGCAAACTCTTTCCCTTTCAGATTATTAATCATATTTATTACCTGAGCCGCCCGATGCATCTCTGCTTGAAAAAGAGATTCTGAACCCGTATTGTCAGTCACGTTCATATAAGTATTGATTATTTTGAAAGGCGTTAGTGTCATCGATGTTGCTGGTGCAATCCCAAGGGTTTGTGCCATCAAAACGGCCAATGTGATGCTTTTAAGTGCTGTTGACTTACCGCCAGCATTTGGACCTGTAACAATAATATTTCTAGCAACGGTCCCTCCAAATTCGATGTCATTTGTTGCAACCGTTTCTGGATTAAGAAATGGATGCCAGTAGTTTGATAGGTTAAGGTATGGAGTATCTTTTTCAATGTATTTTGGAAAACAATAGTTACCGTTTCTTGTCTTTTCATGCGCTCTCATAAAATTTGCAATCGCAACATATGCATCAAGTTCAGCAATTTTGATAAGCATTGGTTCAAATTGTTTATACAGTTCATTCATCAAAAGAAAACCTGCAGTCACTCTTCCCTTGTATGCGAGCCAAGAAGGTTCTTGTTTAAATGTTGGGGTTTTAAGCAGTTCCATAAATGTAGCGCTCTTTCCCGATTCTGCTATTGAGGCCTCTTGGCCGAGTATTTTTTGAGCATTATCTATAAAAGTTGCTACATTATTCATTCGATTATGAAAGGCGTTTGTCGCAGTGTTATAGTATGGAATTGCTGTAAGTGTTCCATACATGGAACCAGGGGCCCCTAAACAATGCAATATGGTCTCTAAAAGAATAAATTCACACGAAATATAACTTACAAAACTTGCAATTGACCTCTGGGCTACAAACCCATTAAATTTTTTAGGGAGTTTGTTAAATTCACCAATCGCAAGTTCTTTTGCAGCGCAAAGAAACATTATCATTGAACAAATACATACAGCTTTTTCAACCGTAATGTTATATTTCACGGCCAATTCAGTTAACCATGGAGTCATTCTTATCTTTTTGGTTACAGACTCTAAACCTATAAAAGATGTCAAATCTGTAAACGTAGATGGGACTATCTTTCCAGCATAATCATCAAATGTTTGTTCGCTATTTCCTTCCCAAAACCACAGAAAATCGGACTCTGCGTTTCCCATAGCACTAAGTTGTGCTTCAATCTTTTCGAGCTTGGCACAACCACCAAGGAGTATTTTAATTCGTTCTTGCCGTTTTCTTAGCTCATCACTATCCACTTGGGGCTGGCATAACATTTTTTGTAAGTACACTTTGCCAAGAGACGTATGCGCATATGGCTCTATAACAGCGAAAAGACTACGTCGTTGATCCTTCTGCCCCACAATAACTTCAAGATCCACCTGGGTAGTTTTATCTATGTACTTATAACAGCCTTCATCTGTTGGTTGATTTTCAAACAAGCCATAAGCTAGAACCATTTTCCCTGGACTATGAAGAACCGGTAACCTTACGGGCTTACCAAGCTTAAGCCATGATTTTGCAAGAAGCCTATCTTCAGCAGCTTTTTCTTCTTGATACTTTATTTTTTCCTGCTCATTCTCTGCTGCAACCGTTGGGAGGCAAGTATTTTTAATATAGGTACAAACACTTTCCCTTTGAGGCAACTGAGGCTTGGTGACCACTATGGCAACGCCAGCAGATCGAACCACAAAAACTATCTGAAAAAGCACCACAGCAAATCTTCTAATAGAAAACATATAACCCCCATAGCCGCCGCATAAGCCATTATTACTATAATCATTTAATTGCCTATTAGAGTAATTGTAGCATGATTTTTATTTAAATCAAGGGCATACCAAGGGATCAAAGCGAAAATAATTCATGAAAAAATGGCTACGAAACCATGCATTCTGGTGCTTACTTGGTCTTTTCTTTGATAAAATCATCAAAGCTACTCAGATCTAATCAAAAATCTTAGCCTATTTTTCCATCACAGGTGGTGTCTGATTATCTCGCCATTTTCATTACACGCTCGTTGTAATTAAAAATCGCCCTCTCGTTTACCTTATAAAATAATGCACGAGGAGGGGGCATCTAAGTCTTCAGGTTCCTTGAGCTTGCTCAGGTCAAGTGGGAAATCTTTTGCGATAGTCCAAGGTTTTAACTGATTAAACGCATAGTATTTTACGCTTCTATCAGTAAAACAAACCGTTATTGCTTGCGCGCTTTGATCATAGTGGAAACGCCACGCTAGCCTATTTTCTTTATCATAAAAAACAATATATGTAAGCTCCGACACCCCATAGGTAGGAAATCCTAGCGGAACAAACCCCATACTGGAAAGAGCTTCATACGTAATATTA
>JBAYHB010000066.1:0-7553 GCA_041666365.1 Candidatus Babeliales bacterium
TAAGTTGTTGTAAGCGTGAACTCTGACGCCATATCCCACAGATGCCAACAGCAAGCGCATCAGTTACGTCGTTACGAGCCAGTGAGTGAATTTGAGTGATTTTAGGGAAAAGGCGGATAACCATACTGGCAACCTGATCTTTGCTCGCCCCACCCGACCCTGTCACCGCAGCTTTAACTTCACGTGGAGCAAACTCGTAGATACTTAAGGAATGCTGATGGGCCAATAGATATAAAATCCCCCGTAAGTACCCCAATTTAAGAAAGGTTTGTGGATTTTTACCTAAAAATGAAGTTTCAAGGGCTATTTCGGTTACCCCCGCTTGGGTAATCTTATCAAGCATGAAGATATGGAACTGTCCCGTCCGCTCAACCAAGCTACGCTCTGCTGACATTTTGAGGTACCCACAATCGAGTAGATAGACCTTGCCCCCTTCTTTCTTAAGTAGGGCAAACCCTGTCACATGAAATCCAGGATCAACCCCCAGTATAACCTGCGCCTGCTCCATCACTCCCCTTCACAGTTAATGCATAGGTTCATTCTTCATGTCGTAGAAACAGGAAACTTCTCCGCGGAACCGCGCTTGAAATGCTCCCGTTGGACCATTACGTTGCTTGCCAATGATAACTTCGGCAACGTCTGGCTGCTCTGTATCTGGATTATAAACAACATCGCGATAGATAAAGAAAATGACGTCTCCATCCTGCTCAATCGCACCGGATTCTCTTAAGTCTGAAAGCATGGGCCGCTTGTCCATACGCGATTCAAGCGAACGAGAAAGCTGCGAGAGCGCCAACACTGGAATATCAAGTTCTTTGGCTAGCGCCTTGAGGGCTCGTGAAATCGATGAAATTTCTTGTGTTCTGTTTTCGTGCCGCTGGTGTGAATTGATCAGTTGAAGATAATCAACTACCAATAATTCAATGTTGGCTTGCGACTTAAGCTTACGTGCCTTTGCCCTTAGCTCCATGATATTAATCGACGGCGAATCATCGATAAAGATTTTTGCTTCTGATAACTGCGCCGCAGTATTTGTAATTTCAATCCACTCTTCAGACGAGAAGGATGCATTACGAATTTTTTGATGTGGAATCTGTGCTTCAGTCGAAAGCATACGAAGCACCAACTGTTCAGATGACATTTCCAGCGAAAAGATCCCCACAGCGTGGCCATGGTGCCATGCGTTAATCGCAATGTTAAGTGCAAGCGCCGTTTTGCCCATTGATGGACGGGCTGCTAGGATTAAAAGGTCCCCTCGCTGCATACCCGATGTCATCTGGTCAAAGGCAAGGAACCCTGAAGGAATGCCAGTGACCCCTTCTTGCGATGATTTAACTTTGGCTAAATTTTGAAATGTTTTTTTGAGGAGAATATCAAGCTGAACAAATGTCGGTGCGGCAAGTTTATTCGAGATTTGAAAGATCTGCTTTTCGGCAGAATCAAGTACCCCTTCGATGCCTTCAACGTTTTGGTCATAGCAGGTCGAAATGATCTGAGCAGCTGAACCAATAAGTTCGCGCAGCACCCCTTTATCTTTGACGATCTTTGCATGCTGGACAATCAAACCTATCGATGGAATATCTTCTTGTAGTTCCATCAAATATTCAATGCCGCCAACCTGACTAAAAACACCCTTTTTTTCAAGCGCATCTTGGAGCACAACAAAATCTATTTTTTTGTTGGCCTGTGCTAGTTCAAGCATGGTTTGGTAAATAGCTTGATGCTGTTTGCTATAAAAATCAGATGGCCTTAGAATATCGGCAACGAGCGTAATGTTCTCATCGTTCAACAAAATCGCCGCCAGCACCGAGCGTTCTGCTTCAATACTGGTCGGCAAATTTTTACCAAGCAACGACTCTGTTGACTGAAATTCTTTTTTTCTGTTCTGCTTATACAGATCGAGTTGTTGTTCAGTCATTATGTACCTTGAGGCTTAACTACTTAACTTCACTCGCAAGTACTTTAAGCGTCAACTGTGGTTTAAGTTTTGTTGAAAGCTTAATCGTTACCTTATGATCGCCAACTTTGCGAATGGCTTTATCAAATTCAACCTGTTTACGGTTAACCTGAATGTCATTTTTTTTGAGCAACTCAACAAGCTCATCTGCGCCAACAGATCCATATAACTTGCCATCATCATGGGCTCGTTCTTTTACGGTCAGATGAAGCCCTTTGATGCGCTCGGCAAGCATTGCAACTTTGCTATTGATAACCTCTGACGTGACTTGTTCTTTTACTTTTTTATTTTGGTAGAATGCCAACTCATTTTCAGAAACCTTGATACCAAGCTTGCGTGGAATTAAAAAATTCTCTGCAAAGCCTTCGGCTACTTTAACGACACTCCCCTTCATGCCAACTTTTTCGACATCTTTGAGCAAATAAATATGCATACGATCTCCTTACATTCTACATCTTTGTGACTGTACTTTTTCGAGCACAATTAGTATACCAGCTTGCATACAAAAACATAGAACCTCAATTGTTTTTAATGCTTATTATTCTTTTGGTATAAGCGCAAAGAGCGTTGTGGAAAGATCATCAAAATTTTTGTTGTCATGTTCGTGTTGTAGTAGATTCATAACTGAAGCAAACATTGGTTTATTAATACCATTTAGCTTCTCAAGCAAGAGCGCAACAACTTTTTTCATTTCATGTATTCGGTCAGCTTGCCACGAACTTAACTTGCCATTTTTATCGGGCGAACCACCATCAAAAATCTCTTTCAGCTGTAACTGATTTGCTTCACGTAGGTAATCCAGCATATCGACTTTATCAATGCACGAACTATCTAGATGTGAAAGTACATACTGACATGGGCACCAACAATCAAGCAGCATATGAAGACCTAGCGCAAGTTCACAGAGACGTGAGATATTTATATTACCCTTCATGATAGAGGTATCAATATGCTCAAGTGCCGTCATAAAAAAAACGAGTTCTCTTTCATCGTGACGTCCATACATTTTTTCAACACAATAATGATGCTTTTCAGGACAAACTTTACAATCCGCAGGATGATGCATGATTACCATAGAACAAGCGCTCAAAAATCGATCTGCTTGAAATTTGAGCATTTCACCTTTTTGAAAAAAAACGATATTCCCTTTAATTTGATACGATTCGAATGTTTTTAATAACGCTGAAAATGATTTCTTATGATCAAAACAACACGGGATATTTCGAGTAAGACAGCAATTTTTAAGCATCGTATAACAATCGGCGCAATGGAAAATATGCCCATGCATAAACGTGCCCCGCCGCCCCTCTCTTTGTATGCTCATATCAAGCGCCAACAGCAGTTGTTTTTTAAGATCCAAGGCGAGCTTTTTTTCATAGTTTTCAGTATCAACCCTAACAAGCGAAGCTGAAAGATTACTTACAACTACTAAACACATTAAAAAAAGCCGACTTAGCACCTTCTACCCTTTCATCTGTTTTTCACGTCATCGTTTATGGGGGATAGAAAATGGACAATCCATCATGTCCGATATACACCACATCAATACCCCACCACGCCGCTTTCAATCGAGCAATCAACTGCATCAATCTTTTAAAGTACACACAAAACCAACTGTCATTAACAAAAACAAAAACTACTGGATGTCGGGATGCACGTTTTTTTGTTTGAATCTCTTTGGTGTTTGTTTTCATAAAAAGCTCTGAACAAATCTGCGGTATAATGTCTACCCGTCCTGGTACCTGAAGTATGCCACAGCCAATGTGATAATTGCCACGAGAAAAAAAACGAAGGCCTTTAAGAAATAAATTATGAGCACAAAGAAGCGCACGCCATGAATGATGTATCTTTTCAACAAACGGCACACAATGTTTCTTTACATAAAAATGCATTATGCGACCTTTATCCCATTGAAAAATAGTTTGATACAACTTTCCTTTAATTTCATAATACCCGCCCATCAACAAATACTGATGCTCATTGAGCGCAGATTGCCACAAAGAAATCGTCGTTTGATCGTTGTTCACAACAAATGGATAGGCACTTTCTGGACCAACAAAAAGCGTTGTTTTAGCTTTATCTACGTCTCGTTGTGCTTTACATAACCGCCAATAAATCTCCTGCCCTACCGCACTCGGTTTGTCCGCATACACCTGCTGGCAATGATTTTTATTAACGACTGGAGCAATGTAGTTGAGTTCAATCTGTTCCTGCCACTGATGGGCAGCCGTCTCAACACCATTACACCAATAACTTATCAATGCACACGCTTGCAAAAATGGTTTGCACGCCGCCAGCGGAACATAGGGCATGATGAACGGATACCCTTCTACTTTTCCCAACGGAAAAAGTATCCAGCGATCAACGAAAATAAAGTAGCCGATACCAAGACCTATTATCCCTACGTATTTTTCACATTCATTCAAGAAGTGGATCAGGGCTTTGGCCGTGATGACAAATGCCCGATGATGTCGCCTTCTCACATTGACGGTGTTATTCATATGCACGTTGTTGTTGTCGCCCCGGCGAAGGCCGGGGTCCAGGTTCTCGTTCTTTATAAGCCCATCACACCACCATATCCAGCCCCAGGTTGCCCCAAACCACAACGCTACCGTCATGGCAAAGTATCCGATGGCCACTGCATATAAACATAACGAACCGATAATGTGTGCATCCGAGTAACGACATAAAACCACTAACGCCCACCAGCTCACACTCCCAAAAACGACGTATCCCCAAAGGAGTCCGTACCCAAGTGCACAACGAATATTTCTTGCCCGTGTCAGTCCATAGAACAAAGGGAAAGGCGAAAGAAGTATACAAAACTCAGCCCCTTGTATAAAAAAGGCACCGCTATAAAGTATCGCCGAAAGTATAATGATGTACCACATACGCTCCCTGCTTTTGTTGTGTACTGGCTATGGGCGCACGGTGCGAAAGCAAACAGCGCACCATAACCACCCCATCATCCTTTTTAAGCATCTGAACCGTAACAAGAAGCGTTGGCCATTCACTTTTATGTTTATCTTGCGCAACTGTTACCACGAACTTTTTTCCATCTTCCGCCCCGCCGCAATCATCGAGCGTAAGATCAAGCGGGAGACGACGCATCACGCGCTGACTAAAAAAAGAAGTACCATTCGCTGTAACAAAATCTATCGCCTGACGCATAATCTGCTCGGCAATAATCTCATTTTTTATATGCCGCTCACGTTCGTAGAGAATATCGGCCTGCAAACTCATGGTATACCACAGCCCTGTCGCAACCACCGACAGAAATGCCATCACCACCACGACCACAAGCATCATAAAACCATCTGATAGTTTTTTCATACGACAACTCCATTGCGCACCGCGACACAGTCATCAAGGGCATACCCCGTGTTTCCCTTCGCACCTTGTTCAAGATGAACGTTAACACCGACAACGTTTTTTCCGTCTGCACTCAATTGCGGCATAAGGGTTATCGTTTTTATAAAAGAAAGAAGCAATGTTTCTGTTTTTGATTTCCAGGTTGCAGTCATGCGATCATACTGCCCCTGTATTCGAACAATGCCTCGCTCATGAACACGCCACCCGATAGAGAACTCCTGCGGGTTACCACGTTGATCAAGGGTTTGCACTTTATATACCGTGTGTTTCCAATCATGAACTGCTGGTTGCTGGTCTAGTGCACACAATTCTCGCCGCACCACATCAAGCACGATGGTATCGGTAACAAATGACCGTAAGCGTTGCTGCATAGCAAGTATAGAGCTATGTCCATGCTGACAAAATGACAGAACAAATAAACTAAGTAGAACGCTCAGCGCTAAATAGACAACTACATCGATGAGCATAAATCCAGATTGCTTCATGCCAGCCTCATAAGGTGCTGACGTCCGCCTGCCCGTTTCATACTCACTACTGAGCAGGTATAGAACCACCGATAGTCGGGCACCCCTCCAAGGACATCGACAAGATGCTGTTGCCCCTGACTTGAAAGATATAACGGCTGTTGTTGTTCTTCGATCCGATATTTTTCCATCGTGTCATGACTATCATTTCTGATATGACGATCCGCCACTCCACGCAAACATTCAACGCGCTCTTTAAGCCGAACAAATGATACAATGACATCGCACTGCCACCCCATTATCGTCGTCACAAGGCCTAAAAAAAGTAGATTAGCTATGACCAATTCAAGCAACATGAATCCGAACGACTGTTGTGCTCGCATAGAAAAGCGCCTCTCCTTTAGACCTTTTTTTTCGATGTAACATCTTTGATTGACTTCCACCACCCCCTCATTCTACAGTAAAAACGTTTACACGTGTACTCATGCCCTTAAATGAAAAGGATGAAAAATGAAGAAAAATTGTATGATCATAGTTGCTTTGCTAATAGCATCGTGTTGTTCCCTACAGAACCTACAAAGTGCGCCGCCACCACCAATGGACCAGGCGATGCTCGACGACTTATTTAAAGATGTCGACTTTGAAAAAATAGCTAAAGATATGGACCAGCTCTTTAAAGAAATGGAAGCAGAAGAAAAAGCAAAAAAACAATCACCATCCGTAAAAGAACCTGCAGAAACATTCCAAACCCCAAAACACGAAATGACATTCACTGAAACAACACCGCCCACAGTATCGCCCTACCAAGCTCATGCCTCTGCAGAAGAACTTTTCCTGACGCCAAGAACTGAAACCCCTCCTTCTGATAAGAAAAAGATCACACTCTGGCTTACACAGGGAACACTCGATGCAACTAACATAATCTTGGATAAACTTACCGCTTCAGTTAACAAACTTAGCAACAAAGTCATTGAATACCAGGTCATTCCGCTTGATGAGCACGAGCCCTCACTTCATGACACCGATATAATCAAGGTTTCATGCAATATTATAAAAAGTAAAACCACCTATAAACGAATGCTCTTAACACCCCAAGTACTCAATAAAGAACTTGAAAAACCAATGAAACAACTGCGCGGAGATATGCTGCAGGCAATAAAAAAGGCTGATGCGCTAGCACAAACTATAAAAGAAATTTCACCCCAAGAACGCCAAAAAAATGATATCGCTACATTAAAAACCCTTGCTCAAAAATCAGCCAATAGGGAAAAAGCTTCTGAAACGTTCACTGGAAATTTCGCTGCCGCCATTACTGTTGACAGTGACATTGAGGATGCCATCGCCGGCGATAGCGAGATTGAAAAAGCTATTCTTCTCCCTAAAAAAGCTGAAGTCTCACATCAAAAAGATGATATTCTTACCTTCTTTAAACAAACGCTCGCTCCGCTTGCCAAACAACTTGGCAAATTCACTCAAAGTCCCGAAGCAAAAAAGGCGATTGAAGACCAAACTAAAGAACGAGACCGAATGCTGAAAGAAATGGCAAGCAGGGCACAAAGTCAACGCTCAAGCGGCCGCTCATACGGTTCAGCAGGCAGATACCCTTATCAATCATCCTATGCATCTCCATCGTATTCACCGGCTGGTGGCGCTTCACCATCCCATAGCCCTTCACAGGGCTCTTACATGCCAGAACATGATGGCCAGCGTGAGAGGGAATATGATGATGACTCAGCGACTCCATTGCAGGACAATGATTA
>JBAYHB010000067.1:0-7550 GCA_041666365.1 Candidatus Babeliales bacterium
AATTTTTTCTATGATCGTCATGTGGTCAGTCTCCTTTTTTTGTTGTTATATTTTTTAGCTTAATCGGCTAAAAAGGATTGACCACATTTTTCTGATCATTTTTTATTGTGCATAAACTCTAATATCTGTTTCTTCTGCCATATCAATGACATTGTTTGCTTGGTGGCGACGAGGTTTGTTCTCCGGGTCAAGGATGGTGTCGGCAAACATACATGCGGATGAAAGCAGACATATGATAGTGAATAACGATCGTAGTTTCATAAAATCTCCTTTATGTGTGGGGATGACTCTTCTTTGAAGACTAAAAATAAATAGTGGCGAAAACAAGAGTTTGCAAATGATTATGTGGCAAGTCCATAGTTTTTGAAATGAATTGTGGTAAGATAAAAAAACGTGAGAGCGTCGTCTATTTTTATAAAAAGGTGATTGTTATGAGTACGAAATTATCTCGGGTTATCCTTATTTGTAGCATTGCATGCAGTCAGGCAGTAGCGCATGATCTTCCTGTTTTTTATCGCGCAGCGGTGCTTGATGGTCAACCAGGTAAAAGTGTGGACGATTGGCATTCAACCCTTTCGATTTCGTATCTTCAAGGTGAAACGAGTCATGCCTGGAATGAACATGGACACAAATGTGGTTTGCTTGATGCCTGGGGCCAGCTTGATGTTACCCAGCTTGGCGTAGGTGTTCAAAGTAAAGTTGCGCCATTGACGACCTACTGGAATGACTCAGGTACCGGTTCATTTGATACCGCAACTTTTACGGGTAACGATGGCAAAGTAAGCATCGCTGGTCATAGCGAAACCAAAGAACTCTCGCTCAATCTGCGACAAAATCTTTTTTCAGGGTTTTATCTCTTCGGCTATGTTCCGGTGCGAGAAATAAAAAATAATCGCATAACGCCAACCTATCTTGGAACCAATGCCGACGTCCAAGCATTTTTGGGAACAAATTTTAGCGGCGATTTTGCAACGATACTCAGCGCCTATGGTTATCGACCGCTTACGACCTCGTACCGCAAAACGGAAGTGTCGGATACCCTGGTTGGTGTTGGTTGGCAAGGGATTGATACAACATCATTTGATATTATTGATTCGCTCAGCGGTGGTGGTGAAATTGGAGTGACCATTCCGTTTGGTGCTCAACAGAAACAGAATTGCATTGCATCGGTACCAACGGGCTACAACGGTCATTGGGGAATAAAAGCACAGCTTGCCGGAGAAGTTGGATTGTGGAAGTTTTTGGGATTTGGCGCAGCAACGAGCGCAACGATGTTTTTCCGTGAAGAACGCACGATACATATGAAAACAGATGAAGATCAGCCGGGCATTATAGCCCTTGATAGTGGGTATGCGCAAGTTGACCACGGATCATTGTGGAGCGTAAGCGGTTACGCCAAAATAACACCCGCAGCTATGGTTTCATGTTATGTAGGAGCCTCCTTTGTGCGGCAGGAAAAAACTGAACTTGAAGTTCGTGATGATGTTTTTCTCAGCACGGTGGTTGCCAACAGTCTTATCCCTGATGAGGATGGCAATGTGCTGGCGCCGCTTGTTTCAAAAGATGAAGTAGTTAATTCCGATGAGCGGTTCCAGGCATGGGAAATGTATACGCTGCACCTCAAAGCAACTGTTGATATGAGTTCAAAAATAAAATCGTTCTTTGCTCCTGCGGTCAGCTTCCAGTACAGCCTGCCGCTTGCTGGAAAACATGTATTTCCTAGCGATGTTATGAGTGGTACGTTTGATGCCAACCTACAATGGAAGTTTTAAGGGCTTGGAAATAAAAATGGCCAAAGTAAAGACATTACGCGTGCAAAAAAAATCTGTAAAAACTACACCGAAATTGAAGATTAAGAAGAGCGCCGAAGTTACATCCTACAGCCCAACACAAGAATTGTTGGATGAAACACTTATTCGCGATGCCATTTGGGAATGTCTCCAAAACAATGATTCCGAAGGCGTTGTAACGATCTTGGATGCATATCTTGAAGCAACAAATAAAGTGGCATTGTGTAAAAAACATTCTCTATCACGTTCAACGTTGTATCACAGCTTAAAAGAAAAAAATCCAACGCTTAAAGTGCTTGCAAAGCTCGTGAGTGCTGCTCATGCGATGGCTCATTGAGTAATCTTTATGAACGAAAAAAAGATTTTTGATTTCTTTAAACAACACAATGTCCCCTATCACCTGTACGAGCATCAACCGGTGTTTACGGTTAACGAAAAACCTGTGGTGACGGCAATTGATGGCGTTGCCGTGACGTCTGGTACGATTCCTGAGCCGCATTTCAAAACCTTATTTCTACAAGATAACAAAGGCGTGTTCTTTCTTGTTAGCGTTATCGATGACAAACGTGTTGACTTGAAAGCACTCAGCGATGTGCTCGGATGTGCACGATTTTCGTTTGGGAAAGCCGAAGCGCTTTTTCAGCTTCTCAAACTTACACCCGGATCGGTAACGCCGTATGGTCTTTTGTTTGATGAACAAAAAAATGTGACATTTGTTCTTGATGAAGATGCTTTACCGTATTCCTGCGTTAGCTTCCATCCAATGCGCAATGACATGACAATCGTAACAACGCCGAACGATTTTTTGACGTGTATGCAAAAGATGGGGCACGCGCCCCGGGTTGTCCGAATTCCTATAAAAAACAGAGCTTGACGTTTTTGCCAGGTAATTTTATCATCGTAGTATGAATTTTGCCATGCAAAACCGTTACGAGGGTGAAAAAATATGAAAAAATACGTCGTTCGGGCCAATGAAGTGTCTCTTTTTGAGTCATTTGAGCGCCCGTTTATCAGTGCGCTGCTGGGTCCCCGCCGGGTTGGGAAAACAACGCTTCTTGAATATTACATGAACCTTCACCCCGAAAAAAAGTGGGTTAACCTCAACATGGACGTATTGGGCCAGAGAAATAGGGTGGCAGCAGAAGAACTTGAACTCATGATTGAACAGGAGGCGCTGCAAAAGATTGGTGGACCAAAGAAGTTATGGGTTTTTATCGATGAAGCACAGAAGTGTCCCCAACTATTTGATCAGATAAAGGTCATCTATGATGCCCACAAAGGGCGCGACAGCATCAAATTTCTTCTTACGGGGTCGGCACACCTCAATTTACATAAACTTACAGCAGAGTCGTTGGCGGGAAGAGTTGAGCTTTTAAGTTTGCGTGAGTTTAACCTTAGGGAAATGACCCTGCTCCTTAATCAAGATGTTTCGCTCCCACAACAAAATGTTTTCGACATAATTTTTAATACAAAAGATTTGTCGTCGCTCAAAGAAATTAGTCTTCAGATGCAACCATTCCAAAGTCTCTTGCAAGCATCTTTGCAAAAAAATCTTATCTGGGGAGGGCTTCCAGAGGTCATCGAGGCACAAACTGAATCGCTACGATTGAAATATTTGGGTGATTATTTACAAACGTATTTAGAAAAAGATATTCGTGCGATCGACTCGATTGGTGATTTACACGTCTATCAGAGTCTAATGAAGATTTGTGCTGAAGTTACCGGATCCGTTCGAGATGATACAAAAATTATAGATGCATTACATTGCTCAAGAAATACACTGTCAAAATATCGCGATTTTTTGTTGGCAACGTTGCAATACACTGATATATACCCCTACATAAAAAGCTCTATTAAACGACTCGTAAAATCTCCAAAGGGTTATTTAATCAACAATGGTCTGGTGAGCTACCTGACCGGTCTGCATGATCCTGCTCTTTTAAGAAGTACCGGACTCATTGGGCATCGATTTGAAAATTGGTTTCTCAATGAAGTTCAAACGTGGCTCGACACGCAGTCTGAAAATCGCAACATCTATTTTTGGCGAACGGCGGCAGGAGCTGAAGTGGATTTCATTGTGACCCTTGGACGGCAAGTTGTTCCATTCGAAATCACCTATGCCCCTCAGATTGACTCAAAAAAATTCAATAACCTTAAAGATTTCATGACAGCGTGTCCAGAGACTTCGATTGGTGTTCTTTGTTATACGGGGCCGCTTTCGTTTGATCAAGAAAATCGTATCCTTTTCTTGCCGGCATGGATGGTCTAAGAGGCATGATAATTTTACTCAATGGTGCTTCAAGCGCCGGTAAATCGAGCATAGTCAAAGCGCTACAAACTATTTTGGACGGCCTATTTTTGGGTATGAGTGTCGACAAGTTTATGTCAATGGTACCGGCAAACTATCAGGGCTTTGGGGCAAAGGCTGCCCAGATGTGGAGCTGGGAAAAAGGTTTTGATGATCGTGGCAGCAAGCTTATGACCTTAAACGTTGGGCCTCGTGGTAACTCATATGTTCTTGGCATGTATGAATGCGTAAGAATTATGGCAGTACGAGGCTTTGATATTATTGTAGACGATGTCTGTCTTGATGCAGAACTGCTGAGACAAATTGCCCAGCTTCTTGAACCATTTCCTGTCTATTTTTTTGGAATCACCTGTCAACTGGATGTTCTTGAACAACGTGAGTACCAGCGAGGTAATCGTGTTGTTGGGAGTGCGCGAGCGCAGTATGAAGTTGTGCATAATCCTTATACCTACGATCTAACGGTTGATACAACAATGACAAGCGCGCATGATTGTGCTTTGCAGATAAAAGCGTTTATAGAGAATAATGCTGGGCCACAAGCGTTTAAATGTATGAGGGGATGATGAAGAATATAAGAATATACGGGAAGCCACCGTTTAATGTAGCGGTTGTTCATGGAGGGCCCGGCGGAGCAGGGGAAGTTGCTACTGTTGCAAAGGAACTCTCTACGACGCGTGGTGTATTGGAACCATTACAAACAAAATCAACGATCGAAGGACAACTTGAGGAATTAAAAAGTGTAGTGCAAGAGAATGGCACACTACCGTTAACGCTTATTGGCTATTCATGGGGAGCATGGCTTAGTTTTATCTTTGCCGCTCAAAACCCTTCATTGGTAAAAAAACTTATACTTATAAGTAGTGGCCCTTTCGAGGCATCATATGCCACCAATATTATGAAAACACGCCTAGGTCGGCTAACAGAGCAAGAACGATCAGAAATAGACCTTCTTTGGGAAAAACTTAAGAGCCCAACGGGCACGGAAAAGAACAAAGCATTTGCTCAGCTTGAAGTGTATATTTCAATGGCTGATGCTTACGATCCACTACCAAGTCATAATGAAGCCCTCAAATGTCACTACGATATATATGAATCCATTTGGCCAGAAGCAGCCGAACTAAGAAGGAGCGGAAAGCTGCTTGCGCTTGGTAAACAAATTCAATGTCCCGTGGTAGCAATTCACGGAGACTATGATCCGCATCCTGCCCAAGGAGTTCAAAAACCGCTATCAAACATACTAAAAAATTTCCGCTTTATACTTATCGAGAACTGTGGGCATAAGCCATGGATTGAGCGAGGGGCTCAAGAAAAATTCTATAAACTTCTCAAGGAAGAATTGGAGGAAGCATGACGAACGATCTGATGCGGGAACAAACAATGTTCAGCAAACTTTTTAATTGGGCACAGAGCGACGATACAATTCAAGCAATGCTGTTGGTCGGCTCACGTGCACACAATGCCCATCGTGTCGATGTTTTCTCTGATTTCGATCTGGCACTTTTTGTCAACGATCCACAAAAATATGTTTCCGATGATGCCTGGATGCGCGGCATTGATGATGTCTTGGTTTACATCCCAGAAAAGGTTTGCGTCGATGGAAAAGAATACCCAACGCGTCTGGTTATTTTTAAATATGGCATCAAAGTTGATTTCGCATTTTACTCAATCGATGTTATAAAAAATCTTGCTCACCAAGAAGAGCAGCCTGCGCAGTATGCCCTTGGATACAAAGTGCTGCTCGATAAAGATAATCTGACCGCTGGCATGAAGTCGCCAACCTTTAAAATTCAAGCAACACCGAAGCCATCACAACAGGAGTTTGAAAATCTGGTCAGCGAATTCTTTTTTGAAGTCTATCACGTTGCCAAGCATCTCTGCCGAAACGATTTATGGCATGCAAAATTTCGCGATTGGACAACCAAAGAATTGTTGCTACGGATGATTGAATGGCATGAAAAATCAACGCATGGGTGGGACTATGATACATCACAGCACGGCAAGCGAATGCAGGAATGGGTGAGCAAAGAAACGTGGGCAGAACTGAACAATTGCTTCGCTCATTTCGATGCCGACGATAGCTGGAAGGCGCTCATCGCAACCAGCGATCTTTTCAGAACTGTGGCAATGCAGACGGCTGAGCGACTTGGATACCGTTATCCGATGGGTGTTGATAAAAACATCACGATATTCGTTCAGCAAGCGATGGTCTGCCACCGATTATGATGACAAATCTTTGTAAAAATCGTATTCAGCGGAATATTTGCCGCTTATTTCTTTAATAAATTTTGGTGCAATAAGTTCTGCTCTGTACCCCAACTTTTGATAAAGCCCAGGGCAGTTGAGATCAGCGGTATTCAAATGGGCTTTTGTACAATGAAACTGTCGAGCAATGTCTTCAAGAAATCCTATGAATAAGGGTGATAGTTTTTTGCCACGATACGCCTTGTCGAGCCACACGGCATTAACGTAAAGGTGTGGCGTTGCACCACCCAACATGATACTTCCGCGACAACCGCCAACAACTTTTCCCTCACTATTCCTTACAAAAACACCAACACTGTAGGTTTCATGAAAATTAGAAATGAGGCTGTCTAGATGCGCCAAGATTTGGCCAGAAAAGAAGGTTTCGACCTCTTTTTTTTGTTGGCATTCATCGTAACGGGCTAGCCATGTAAACGAAATATTAGGGGCAATTGGTTCCTGCTTCGTAACCTGTAAATCTTTGTATAAATGATAATCATATCCGCCACTATAAAGGTCTGGCCGTTGGCCGTGAACAACATAGCCGCATGATATAAAGAGGTCTATGAGTTCCCGCTTTTTTTCTGAAATGTTGAATTGTGCTCGTTTGGCACCATTTTGAACCGCGAATAGTTCAATGTTGTGTATAAAATTTTGTAGTATTTGTCGATCATGGGTCAGTGAGCCAATTTGATAAAAACAGAGGTTATCGCTGATAAGTAGTCCGATGACGCCGCATGCCTGACTTGAGGTTGTTTTTTGATTGTTACCATGAAATGCCGCCAAAAAAATTTTGAGGGGATCCTGCGTACCAAGAAATTCCTTTGAGTGTTCATGCAAACCAATTTCAAGCACTTCCGTCTCATAGTTTGCTGGCGGGAGAGAGGCCGTCATTTCAATAGCTTCATCTGCGTCAAACCACAACGTATAGCCTCGTGCAGGATTCAAAAAATATTCATCTATTCCGATAGACGTTGAAGCGCATGGATTTGATTCCAACCTCATAGCGGCATAAGAATTTTTAGTAAACATAAAAATGATGAATAAAATGGGTAAAAATCTGCGAAAAAACATGGCTTATCCTTTAATACAGGACTTACGCAAAGAGTTCAAATAGTTGATTAAAAGATCTAAGTCGCCTAATCAAGTCCATCAATTTTAGCTCCCTGAGGTCATTAAGAGCTTGTTCAGGATTTTCGAGTTTAAGTCGA
>JBAYHB010000068.1:0-7477 GCA_041666365.1 Candidatus Babeliales bacterium
ATCATGGTGGTCAAAAAAACAAGTCTCTTTTCTTGGCAGAATGTTACCAGCCAACTCACGCCGACTTCTCTTGTCGTTGATATAAAAAGTATTTATGCCGACACGCTCCGCCAAGATATTATGGCATTTGTTAAACAACAAACACCGCCGGACATGCTCTCATTTTCTCCTGAATCATTCAGTCAAGAAATGAAAAAAAAGTTTCCTATTATCGGATCAATTGAATGGACCTTCAGCCCGTCAAAAGAATTACGCTTTACCATAACGGGCCTTGAACCTCGCTACATTATCAATAATCAACTTGTTCTCACTGAACGGAAAAAACTTTTCCCCACAGATTTTTTTAGTCAGATTGATCTGCGTAAATTACCCTCCGTAAACGTTGCCCCGCGTTGGTGCCGTAACAAAATAGCTCGTCGCGTTAACTCATTCCTAGCAAAAGTATCTGCAGCACATTTTCAGCATTTTGCCGTCGAATATTACAAGCCAAGCCTGATTAAGTTGTATCCCAAGAAAAGTCTTTTCCCCTGTTTTCTTATCACCGATGAAAAAAGTTTCTTTGATGAAAAAAAATATACAGCACTCACTTCAATACTTGCTGATATACAAACCAAGGGTTTTCTATCTAAAAAAATAACCAAGGCTGCTCAGCCGCTGCTTGCATTTGATCTACGGTTTGAAAAGACGATAGCAGTAAAATTTTTTGATTCTTTTAAGCGGGGGACGGGGAAATGAAGAAGCGATTTGCGCCGAAATTTACGACGGCGATAGATATAGGAACGACAAAAATTTGTGTTTTGGTTGCATCAAAAAATGACGACGGCTCACTTGAAATCCAA
Organism: Candidatus Babeliales bacterium; assembly: GCA_041666365.1. GTDB lineage: Bacteria > Babelota > Babeliae > Babelales > RVW-14 > JBAYHB01. The sequence continues at coordinate 840 of JBAYHB010000068.1, forward strand.
GGAATCGGACAACATCCATCGCATGGTCTTAAGAAAGGTGTCGTTGTAAATATTAAAGCAACGGTTGAATCAATCAAAGCTGCCGTTAAACAAGCAGAAGAAATGGCTGGCTGCAGTATTGAATCTGCGTGTGTTGGAATATCAGGTGGGCACATCAAATCATTCAACTCTACCGGTGTTGTGGCAATTAAAAACCGCGATATCAGGCAAGATGACATCGACCGTGTTATAGAAGCGGCAAAAGCTATTCCACTCCCACAAGATCAGCATATCTTGCATGTCCTACCACAGTATTTTCGTGTCGATGGACAGGAATTTATTTTTGATTCTCTTGGCATGTATGGCGTGCGTCTTGAATCGCAAGTTCATATCGTGACCGGTGCTGTTGCATCAGCTCAAAATATTATCAAATCCTGTGAGCTGGCCGGCATTAAAGTTTCCGATTTTGTTCTGGAACAACTTGCATCGGCTGATGCGGTACTCACCCCTTCGGAGCGCGAACTGGGCGTTGGCATTATTGATATCGGTGGCGGCACATCAGACTTTGCGGTCTACAAAGATGGCCGCATTCGGCATTCAAAAGTGCTAGCCATTGCCGGCAACCACTTTACCAATGATTTGGCCGTCGGTCTTGGTATTCCGGTAGAAAAAGCTGAAGAATTTAAACGTCGCTACGGTAATGCCTTTGCACATAAAAATTGTTCCAATGATTATATCGACGTTAATCTTGGCTACCAAGATGGCATTAAATCAATCAGCGTCGCAACGCTCTCAGAAATTTTACGCTTCAGAGCAGAAGAAATCTTTGATCTTTTTTTGGATGAAATTAATCAATATCGCCTCAAAGCCTTTATGCCAACAGGCCTTGTACTCACCGGCGGAGGAAGTCTTTTAGCTGGCATTAAAGAACTTGCGCAAGAAAAATTAGGTCTGCCTGTTCGCATAGGGCTTCCTGAATCGTACACCAATGCCCAATACCCAGAATTTGAGCCATCTCACCACGCTATCCCAGATCTACTCAAAAGCCCTGTGTACTCAACCGGCTATGGCCTCTTGGTCTATGGGACTGGACAACGTGGCAGCAAAGAAGCCTACACAACCGATGAATCGTCGTTTGGTAAAATTTTCCAATGCATGAAATCATGGATCTACGACTTCTTTTAGACCTTATGAAGTAACGATATGAAATTTGTTAGCCAAATCTCTCAACAACGTCGTCATTCCCGGCCTGACCGGGAATCTAGGCAAAGTTTTACCTGGATCCCCGCATTCGCGAGGATGACAGAATCCTTGTCATTAACCCCTAACCTGAGTTCTAATTTCTATTGAAAGGACTGTTATGATCGAATTGGACATTATTAACGTTGAAGAAGAAGAAAACCAAACTCCGGGTGTTACGCTTAAACTTATTGGCGTTGGTGGCGGCGGCGGCAACGCTGTCAACAGCATGCTGAGTAGTGCTGACCTACAAAATGTTCAGTTCATCGTCGCCAATACCGATGCACAAGCGCTTAAAGCTTCCAGCGCTCACCATAAAATTCAACTGGGGGCAAAGATCACCAAAGGGCTTGGCGCCGGATCAAATCCAGAAGTTGGTAAAAAATCGGCCGAAGAAGATTTGAATAATATCATCTCGCACTTCGAAAACACCGATATTTTATTCTTAACAGCAGGTCTTGGCGGAGGAACAGGTTCAGGGGCGCTGCCTGTTATCGCTTCAGCAGCAAAAGAATTGGGTGTGCTTACCGTGGCCGTGGTCACAACGCCATTCACCTTTGAAGGCAAACGACGAGCAAAGCAGGCCGAACAAGCGATACAAAATCTTCGCGCTGTTGTCGACACGCTTATCATTGTTCCCAACCAACGCTTACTTGAAATGAGCGATCCAAAAATTTCGATGCTCAATGCCTTTGCATTGGCCAACGATGTGTTAAAACAGGCAATCAAAGGTATCTCGGACATCATAACCAAGACCGGCCATATCAACGTCGACTTTGCAGACGTCAAAGCAATCATGAAAGACATGGGCATGGCGCTTATGGGTTCTGGTACAGCAACAGGTGCCAACCGCGCAGAGATTGCTGCACAGCGTGCAATCAGCTCTCCACTTCTTGAAAATATAAGTATTCACGGTGCGAAAGGCGTTCTGATTAATATCACAGGAAACGAAAATCTTGGGCTGCAAGAAATCAATGAAGCTGCATCACTTATTTATGACATCGTGAGTCCAGAAGCAAACATAATCTTGGGTTCAGTCATCGATAGCTCCATGGATGACACAATCATGGTCACGGTTATTGCAACAGGCTTTGAAAATACGGTAGAAAATCAACAAGCGGCATGTGCACCACTTGCACGTCCAGTAGCCAAAGCTGCAGTTGTTGAAGAGGTTAAACCCATACCAGAGCCAATAAAAGAAGAAGTTGTTATCGAGCACCATGTTGCACCTGTAGCCCCTGTAGCAAAACCCGTAGAAGACCTTAATTTTTTTACAATCGAAGAGAGCAAACACGCAATAGCAGAACCGATATCTTTTACTCAAGAACAACACACTTCAGGGCTCATGCAGGAGTCACCAGTGCTTGATGATTCGCAGGAAGCCGACGACTTTGATACACCAACCTACCTACGCAAAAAACTTGAGATGGATCGCCAGCACAATAGACATGAATAACGATTAGCACGCACTTTACTAATAAAGCCGCTCATAAAAAGGGCGGCTCTTTTTTTTATTTTATATTTTGTTAAACTGGCCTTTGTTGCGTAACAGTCTTGTAATCATGTTGAGGAGAATATCGCTATGAAAAAAATTATTATCCTAGGTGCATTGCTTCTAATTGGATCACATCTAACGTCAAACATCCAAAGAATTTGTCCCAATGAAGAAACCATTCAAAAACTTAAAGACTTTCACAGCTATACCAGCTCATCCGGTGATAATAAACCTGATATATCAGAACTTATCCAAAAAGGAAGAACATTTATTGCAAAAATGGATTCCTTTGGAATGGATCGTTACTTTTCATTTGAAACGAACGCTGATATAGAAGAATTAGTAGAAGGGGTTATGCGGGGCGGAGGAATGGGCCTTAACTGGTATTACCTTGATACAAAAGAAGAAAAGAAACTAAATCCAGATGAGGTTAACATAACCGGCCTACCAAAAGAAGAACTCGCCAAGGCCCTATTTCGTAATGCCCGTCCTCTTGGCATGGGATTCCTTGCTTTTAAGCCAAATGAGGAGCTCTCCGACAAAGAAGCTCATATAATTGCCACCAGCTATGCCGACTATGTTCACGGCAGACTAATGAAAATAGACATATCTGGTGATACAGTTAATACTCGTCTTTATAACCGCGATAACGGTCAAAATGCGGCAGAGAAAGTAATCGAAACTCTTCGTGCTAAACTTGTTGATGTCGTACCAGGCGAGTAATAGAAAGTTCGGTTTTAAAAAAGAGCCGCCCTTTTTCGAGAGCGGCTCTTTTTATGTTTTATTTCGAGTAAATTTTTTCAAGATCTTTCCAAGAGATAGCCTTACCCTTTGACCATTTTTGACTTTGATCTCCGCTGTAGACAACCACAGCTTCTTGATCATTTTTTATTTGTGTTTGGAACCATGCAAGCGTATCAAAAAAGCTGCTATTCATAGTTGCTGCCGATTTTATTTCTACAGGAATTGTTCTTCCCCCAGTTTCTATAATTAGATCTATTTCATTTTTGTTGGTATCTCGAAAGAAAGTAAGCGTATGATAAATACCCTGCGCACTAAAATCTTTTATAAGATCGACAATAATCATATTCTCAAAAAGAGCTCCATAGATCGTCCGTTTTTCTGTCATAGTTTCTTTATCAATTCCCATCAATGCCGCGGCAAGGCCCACATCATAGAAATAAAGTTTTGGCGATTTTGTAATACGCTTTCCCAAATTGTCATGATATGAGGGAAGCTGGAATAAAATAAAACTTGTTTCAAGGAGCGCTAGCCAGCTTTTTGCGGTTTCCACACCAATACCGCAGTTTGCCGCCAAATCTGTAAAATTAAGCGTTGTCCCAATCCGCAACGCACAGAGTTGCATAAATTTTTTAAAAATAAGAATGTTATCAATATTGCGAATGCTTCGTATATCCCGTTCAACATACGTTAAAATATAGTTTTCGTAGTATTCCTGCGCATTCATGTGCGGTTGATACACACGTGGATAAAAGCCTTTATACATTTGATTTTGTGCGCTATCACAAAGCAAATCTGCCTGTTTTAATTCTTTTATAGAAAGGGGAAGGAGTTTATAGAAATAAACTCGCCCCGCCAAAGATTCGCTTATTTTTTCATGAAGCAGAAAGTTTTGCGAGCCTGATAGGACGTAATAACCTGGTCGTGGATTTTTATCAACCTCGACTTTTAATTGAGAAAAAAGATTGGGGGCGTACTGCGCCTCGTCGATTATGACACCAACTTCATCTTTATAACTTTCTAAAAAACCTTTGGGATCTTTGTTCGCAAAATCAAAGATGCTTGCATCCTGCATATCTAAGTACACATAATCTTTAAAGATCTTTTTGATCAACGTACTTTTACCCGATTGTCGGGGGCCAATAATTGCCACAATTGGCACCTGCTTAGCTCCCGACCTAATAATTTCAGTTAAATTTCTTTCAATAAACATATAAATCTCCCCTGTTTTATGAAAATCTCACCATACATACCATGAATATCATAACATGCGTAGCAAGATTTGCATAAATTTTAAATTTCCCAATTCTATTTTCGCCTGCTTTTCGCTACACTTCCTCCATTAACCAATCTTCAATAAATGAGGTATACGCTCGTGCAGCAATCGTTTATCCAAGACAGCCACACACACCCCGACAGCAAAATTAAGCTGCTGCGTAGTCTCGCCCAAAAAGATCCCTTGAATAACGAGGCAATCGAGCTTTTCCGCTCGATTGTTTACGGTTACTACGCAACTAACAAGCGTCATTTTGACTGGCGCCAAAACCCACAGCCCTATAATGTCGTAGTCTCTGAAGTTATGCTCCAACAAACGCAGACCGACAGAGTTGCCCCAAAATTCAAAGCTTTTATTGAGCGCTTCCCAACATTCCAAGCACTGGCAAGAAGTCCATTCCACGACATCCTCATGCTTTGGAAAGGGCTAGGTTACAATCGCCGGGCGCTTGGGCTCCTGGCAATCGCACAGCAAGTAACTGATCGCTTTGACGGCCAACTACCCAGTGATATTGCAACACTAGAAACCTTCCCCAATATTGGTTCGGCAACGGCACGCTCAATAGCAGCGTTTGCATTCAATACCCCGACAGTATTTATTGAAACCAACATCAGAACAGTCTTTATTTATTTTTTTACCCCAAACAACAAGGCCGTAACAGACAAAGAACTCATGCCTATCATTGAGAAAGCACTCGATAAGGATAACCCGCGCGAGTGGTATTATGCCCTCATGGACTACGGCGTTATGCTTAAAAAGTCAGTTGGCAATGTCAGTAAGCTCAGCGCTCATTATAAAAAACAGTCGACGTTTCAAGGTTCTGACCGTCAACTACGTGGACGGATTTTACAAGTGTTGCTTGATCATAAAACGGTTAATTCAGGTGCCATGCTTGAACTCCTCGATAAAAAAGATCAAAGTGAACGAATCGGACGTATCATAGAAAAAATGGAACAAGATGCCCTCATCGTTGTAAAAAAAGGAATTATTCAACTGGCAACGCATCCAAACAGATAACGACCTAAACAGGTCAGGAGTATTCATGATGCTGCTTAAAGAAAAAAAACTAACCATCTATTTTGGAGATGCACAATGCTGCCGCGTCTCTCATAAAACTGAATCTTTTAAGGATTACGCTCACGAGCTGGTCAAAGCCTACAATCTCGATCAACTCATATTCCAACGGCAAGTTCACGGCACACAAGGAACGTATGTAACCCTCCATAGCCCAAACCAATCTCACATCTCGCTCTTTCAAATAGAAGGTGACTTTTTAGCTACCGATCAAAAGAGCACGGGCATAGGAATCCTTACCGCCGACTGCCTACCGATTGTTTTATACGACCAGAAAAATAATTCAGTTGCCGTCGTTCATGCTGGATGGCGCGGTACGGTGGAAAATATCGTTGCCAAGGCGGTAGAGACTCTGCTCCAGCGCCACAACTTCCAGCCTCAAGACCTTCTGGCCTACTTTGGACCATCAGCCCTTGCCTGCTGCTATGAAATACAAGACGACCTGGTTCAACAACAAGAAGGAAACCGAATGTTCCAGCAAGCGGTGATAAAAAGATCCAACAAGCTTTTTCTTGATGTCCCAGCAATCAATCGCACCCAACTCATCGACCTAGGCATCCCCCCAGCCAATATCATTACTACCCATAACCTCTGCACCATGTGCAACAAAAATTTCCACTCCTATCGTAGGCAGGGCGAGGCTTCGTTGCGCCAACCAACCATAGCCTGGATCGATTAAATATCTTTTTTATTCCAATCGGGTACGTAGTTTTGTTACCCTTAAATTGTGGGTATGAATCGTTTTCTAAGAAGGGGGATCTTATGACTATCAAACAGATATTCTTATCGATGGTGCTTATGGCTGGGTTCAATGCTCACTCAACCTTAGCCGAT
>JBAYHB010000069.1:0-7335 GCA_041666365.1 Candidatus Babeliales bacterium
CAGCGATAACAAGGCGCCCATCAAGCGCAAGCTTTTCATCTTTCAACCGTTGTTCAAGAAGATCAAGACTCTTTGCCGTCTGCTGTAACAAAAATGGATGGTATTCGTGCGTGTAGCGCCCGTCTGGGTTACATTCGTAGTGACTGATAAAACTTTGGAAAAACTCCTGCCGCCAACTAGTCCCCTGCTGCTGGGCAAAAAGACCTGTAAACCCCAAAAAAACAAGGCCCAACCAGATATTTCTGGCCATTTCACACTTCATCCTTCGAGACGCTCGTGCCACTCGCTCCTCAGGACGAACGGCGCATTTAGGGTTTCCGTTCGTGGTGAGGAGGTTGCTGTGCAACCGTCTCGAACCATTGTTGCTTGGGTCGCCCCGGCCAACGCCGGGGTCCAGATTCATATTTTTTACCTTCATGCCACCTCCCTATGTTCAACTAATTCATCCAGCTCGCCCTTCCTACTTACCAAGACCATGTCCTGCCTTAAAATATCAAGCAGCTGCTGGGCAACGGCAAGGGAATTACGGTAGCGAACCTCATGCAATGAGCCCTCAAGCTGCGTTACTTGCCGACTGAGTTGGCGATAGAGCTTGAGTGCAGGGCTGTAGTCTTTGAAAAGAATTGCCTCATTAAAAAGCTTAATCATAAAATCAAACCGTAGAGCATAAAAATCTTTAAAAACCGTTACGCTATGTTTGTTGCAATAATCGGTAAACCGCTGGTTTTTTTTCATAAATTCGAAATAACTATTCGAGCGACGCAGTCCAAGTAGATCAACAGGCTTTTTACTGCATACCTTTTTTGTCTCTTTATTAACGTAGGCATTTTTGATGTAGTCATCGATAATAAAAAGCTGGTCATCAAAGAACTCCCAGTAGTGCCGAATCTTGAATCCTTTATTGTTGTTAGCAACATAAAACCAAGGAACGTCAACAATTACTTTAAGTATATCCTTGAGTGCTTGGGCTATCTCATCAATCGTTTTTTGTTCAAAAAAGTAATTTCGAATAACCATTGCCCGTGGATAAAATGTTTCGATATATGTTTTATAAAAATCGCTTTTGATTTCTTGTTCCGAAAAAACTACCGTCGTCTGCGCGGATTTTGCCTGCTCTCCGGCCTGCGATTTTACATCGGGCGACGATTGACTATCCTTAACAGGCGCCGTAAAAGTTGCCGCCGTCTGCTCAGATTTAACTTCATCGTGAGCACATAACGTACCACAAACGAAAATGAGCGCGTATAATAATAACCCGTTCGTTTTTTTACTATTCTCCACCGATCGCTCCTTGAGCCTGGTCGACAACATTGACAAACGCTATGCACGCAGCATTGAACGTACGAGTAAAGGCTTCAGCCGCTTTCTGATCCCTCTGAGCAGCTTCATCATGCAAAATAGCTTCAAGCACCGTCGCGCTCTGGTTAAATGACTGCGCAACGCGGCTAAAACCTTCCATACACGCTCGCTTAAAATCACCATTTTTATCATATTCTGCCACCTGTACAAGTACATGCGCCATGGCATGTTCAAGCATGTACATCAAACTTCCATAGGCCGTATAAACATCGGCTGTCACAAAAGCTGAGAGCTGTTTATGCTTCGCCAATGTTCCGGCAAACGCCTGTGTTTGTCCAGAATACGTTGCCAAAACATCGCAGAGCATGCGCCAGCGCGCAGCTGTCTCCTGCGATAATTCGTTAATAGTTGGGGTATTGTTTGAAAAATATCCCCAAGCGCTCCCAGATAGTCTGTCAGCGATACCAGAGATTTTATTGAGCATAAGAGTCACCAGCGCTATGGCTAATGCCTTATTAAAATAATAGCGAACCTGTCCTTTAATCGAACCGTCATACTGCAGATTATTAGCTTGAGCTTGTTGCTGAAGTCCTGGTTGATTCGCAACAACATTATTATTTGAAGGCACTTCATTATTTGAAGGTACTTCTGGCGTCTTATTCCACCATAAGTATCCAATAAGAGCAGCACCTGTTACCCCAACCGTTGCAGCAACCACCCTGCGTGTGAGCACGGCTAACTGCTCTTTTTTAATCGTATGAATTTTATGGGCTACGCGAGCCATATCGATACGGACCAACTTTTGCGTTGGTTCCGGCATCGGCACTGCAGCCCCAAAAAGAGCGCCGCTGCCCAGGACGAATGTTACCGCAACCAAGATACATGCACATCGGCTCAACCGCTCGTGGTGAGCTTGTCGAACCATACGAGCGCTCGCTTCCTTCGACAGGCTCAGGACGAGCGGCTTGTATACTAAATCACACTGATAATCATTTAATTTTCTTCTGCGAAGCGTAACCATAACCCTAACCCCCCATTTTTATTAATCGCGGTCGTCCCTACCCATTCCCATACCGCCAAAACCATACGGCCTGTCATTCTTAGGACGCGAAGAACTTAGCATAGGACTCTGCGAGCGCCCACCGTCACCTTTTTCTTCGGCAACCTGGTTCATCAAAAGAGTGAATAAATTTTGCAAGCCATTACGCATTGCCTCAATCATTGTTTTATTTGAGTCGACAAGCGTATCAAGTTCGCGAAGCGAATTTGCGGCCAACAATAAATTACGCCACTTGAGCAGCTGCTGTTTAATCTGATCTGCATAAAAGATAATCAGTGCATCATCAGACTTGTCATAATATTTCTTGTGCTTGTCCATCTGACTGGCCAGATAATCAAATTGTTGCGCATAGGAACTGATAAGATCTTTCCATACATTAATCTTTTTCGGAGCGTTTTCAGGTGGCGTCTGGTCATCACCCTGACGCATCGTAGGGTCAGCAGCCCGTGAATGGTCGCGCAGTTCATCGGTAAGCATCCGTTTGATATCATCAAAAGCACCATCAACTAGCCCCTGCCACCCTTTAATAACAGTGGGAGTAAACGGCCGTTGGTTGTTGCAATACACCACCGTCCACGCCTTGTTAAAAACAGAAATGATACGGTCAATAAAAAGATCAAAGCCCCGCCCAAGCGTTTTATCAAGATTTTTATAAACGTGGTCTTCAACCATCTTGCCCGTACCATCAAGCGCGCTCTTTTGAAGCTGACGAATGAATGAAGCCTCAAAGCCATCGTCATTCATATCGAGAATTTTTTTATCGATATTTTGAATACTTTTACTATAGGAGAGATAGTCGGCACTTGTTGCATTATGAATAGCATCCTTCAGCGCCACGAGACGTACCCGTTCAGCTCTCAATGCATCAATGGAGTACAACCGTATAAGCACCTCACTTGCCTCTTTATTCATACTTCGAAAATCGTAATCATCACCTCTATGCCGACGATTTCTATCAGCCGCAAAGCGTTGGTCATCTACAGCAGGCGCTACGTCCCCACCCACACCCAAAAGAGATTGCGCTGAGACACTTAATAAAAGAAATAAAAATAACCTCTGCGATCCGAACTGTTTCATATCGAAATCCTTCCATTTTCATATAACCGTTAACGTTCAACAATCCTACCAAAAAGATGCCTTTTTGCAATAGCCTGCGGGGTTTTTCTTGCTTTTTATTGCTGTCATGGTACCATCCAAGTCCGTTTTGCAGCTTTATCGCCATAAAGCTGGCGGCCTGCATGAAATCTGTCCGTAAAAGGCTGGTTATTGATTCAATATGAAGTAATTTATCTTTTGTTGATTTTACAATGATATCTTGTATAATTATTTCTAATTGGAGTTGTTTGGTCGAGGTTATGATTCGCGAGTAAAATGTATGAAAAAATTGTTTCCCTTATTACTTTTTATTTTCGCCAGCGTGGGAGTGCGCCCTGCTGAAGCGCGCGACCTTGAAAAGGCTACGGCTACAATAAAAAAGGGTATCACTACTGGCGCACGCTCACCACTAGTCCTCACCGGAGCAGCGGCAATTTCACTTGCTATCCTTTATGGACGTTTCAAGTTCGAACAATACAATGCGCCAATCAATAATACTTGCGAAACGCAAGATCAGATACCCTCTGTCAAAGATGGTGCCGACCTTACTACCAATCTGAACAATCAAACTCAAATCCAAAAAATTCTTCATTGGTTCAAAAATCAGGCGTTCGTCCAATGGCTTACACAACATAGATACTTAACCTACTCAGTCGCCGCTGGTTGTTTCGTTTTTTTAGCGGGGGGGAATTATTTCTTGGTAACCCTTCCAGAAGAACGGGAGCGCATTGCTCAGGAGAAAAAAGAACAAAAAGATGTAGACAGCCTTGGTGAATCAAAAAATAGTAGTAACACCAAAACTGATGATTCTCCAATAACAACATTCTCTGACGCTGACACAACAGAGGCTGATCGCTTACTTAAGGAAGAAGCTGATGAAAAAGCTGACCAAGAACAAAAGGATGCTGCTGAAAAGACTCGATTGGAAGAAATTGCCCATAAAACACAACAAGAAGAATTACAAAAACTACAACAAGCCTTCCTGGATGATAACCACAAGAAAAGATCTAATCTCCCTGGAGCAAAAGAAGCCGATGAACAAGCACAAAGAAACGCTGATAGAAAAGCAGCCGAGCTCGAAAAAAAGCGCGCTGCAGAAATAATCGAGCAAGAACGAAAAGACGCTGAAGCTCTGGTTGCTGAACAAAAAAGACAACAAGAGGTTGAATATCAAGCATCACTTGCAGCTCAAGCTGTAGAAAATGCTAAAACGGCTGCTGCTCTTGCAAAGAAAAAACAAAGACAAAAAAATGCAATGGAAATCGTCAAAAACGACGCATTACAAGCTGTTGGGCCAATGGTAGCGGCAAACCTTGTAGCTAAAGCTACCCGTGCACAAACTACTGTTGCAAATCAGCAAGAAGCTCAAATTAATCATGAAGCCTCGCTTGCTATGAAGGAAGTGAAAAAAAAGGAAACCGGAGAAAAAAGATTGGCTGACGAAGCTACCCGCATAGCTGCCGAAAGTAATGCACGAGTTTACGGAAAATTCTCTTCGAGCCGCCCAGAAACACCCGCTCAGATAAATCCGTTCGATCAAATTGGAGATAGTCTTCCAGATACCACCGAAGAATGGGACGGACAAGCACAAGCTATCAAAAGGCGACTGGCTCCAAATGGTTTATCAGAATATGATGTCCACTTGCTTGAGCTCAGTAGCAAATTTAGATGGCTTATGGATGCAAGAGAACTTACAAGTGCAAACGCCTTAATGATTGAAATTAATAACATGTATGATAAAGCACCCAATCGAGAAGCAGCATCAAAAATTCTTCAACCGCTTGTAGAAACTCACGTAAAAACTGAAGACGCACTCAATGAACTTTTAATAAAGAAACTTTCCAACCACTTAATTAAAAATGATATTATATGAAAAAATTATTAATCTTGATTCTCTTTTTCACCGCCTGCTCAGACGTTAGGTCGGCGGATAAAGCTAACCAACCAAAAGAAACTGAGCAATCATTCCTTAAAAATCATGCTAAATTCCTGACCGTCGGCGCAACAACTCTAGTAGGCGCATATACAATTCTTTGGCAGCTCTACAAAGATGACCAAAGCATCAAAGCTGAAGGTAACGAACTTTTTTACATCGATCTTTATAGCGAGGAAGAACTCCCCTTTATTCTTGCTAAAAACCAACGCTTTATGGAATGGTGCAAAAATCATCCTAAACTTGTTCTTAGAGTCACTGCCGCTGTCCTAGGAAGCAGTTTCTTGGTCTACACCGTTGGTGAAAAGATGTATACGATGGTAAAACCAGCAGAACAAAAAATACCATCTGCTTCACCCGATCTATCATCAAAACAACCTATTAAATTGGATACAATTCCAGAAGAAGACCAAGAGCAACCCACAACCATATCAGAGCCACAAAAAAATGATCCACTTATAGTCACGCCAGCACGGCCAACGGGGCCAACAGCAAGTTCACCAGCAACAGTGCAATCGATAGTCCCGCCACCAACACCATCACCATCACCAGCGCCTACTACTCGATCGCAACCAACAACATCATCATCAACACCAGCATCCCCAACAGCAAGTTCACCCGCGCCTGCTACTGCAACCGCCACAACCAACGGTGCAACCAATAATCTTGTCACTACCACCAACACCAGCAGTACAACCAAAAGCCTCACGACCACAGGGCCCTCGTCGTCCACCAATACTAAAAAACAAATTTTAATGTTGCGTATCAGAAGATAGCGAACGGGAAATTATCCTCCATGAAAAAATTATTAATCACATTAAATAAGGATCTTATGAAAAATATGAAGAAATTATTACTTTCTCTTGTTCTTATCGAAACCTGCACAGGCACACAACATGCTATTAATTTTAATGGCATTAAAACGGGAGCCAAAGAAGCGGCTACTGTAGTTGGCAATGCTGCTCTTGAAGGCGTCACTGACTACAAAGTCCTTGCTCTCACCGGCGCAAGCACAATCGCCATACTTTTGTACAAATACAAACTCGATCAAAGCGCACAAGAAGCTGACTGGGATGAACAGCAAATGGCTCGCCTCCTTGATACCTCAGATTTTCGTCTTGAGGAATACAAAAGTCAGGGATTTATCGCGTGGCTCAAGAAGCATAAAGCTTTCGCCGTTGCAGTCGCAACAGGTTCATTTGTGGTGATAGCCGGAGGAAAGTACATTTGGGTAACGCGGCCAGCACAAGCAACACAAGCACAAGCAACACAAGAGAAAGAGAAAGCAACACAAGCACAAGCAACACAAGAGAAAGAGAAAGCAACACAAGCACAAGCAGCACAAGAGAAAGAGAAGCAAGAGAAAGATGCTAAAGAAGCAGCAGCACAAGAAATAGTACAGATGTTAAATAGAAATGACTCGTATAAAGATGTTAAATTTAATATAGCTAATCAACGATTTGAGAAGCCACTCCCTGGTTCTGTTGTTAATCTTTTTACTCAAGCAAAACTTGGCGATAAATTCGAGGTAACTTACTATGGTAAAAGTGGAACGAAGCAGAAGGTAGAGATCTACTTCGCTTAAACATCCTAATTCGCTTCACACAACGTTTTAAGAAAAAGCCCGGCATGCGAGCGAAAGCATCACCGGGCTTTTTATCGTGTATACCCTGGCAACATTCCGGTTATGTATTGAATTTATGATAAAGCCTGCTAACATTACTTTTCGTTGGAGTTGTTCCGAACGTGTAACCAATAAAATTTGAGCTGAGCCGTATGAAAAAATTATTATGCCCGTTGTTTTTTATTGCCTTCTGTCTCTCTCCCCAGCAGGCCGCTATCGACAGCAAACAACCTATCAGCTTGATCAGCGGCGCTTGTGCTTCAGCAAGAACAGTTCTTTGGGATCATGGCGCCAAGGATTACAGGGTGGTGGCCGCAACCGGCC
>JBAYHB010000070.1:0-7298 GCA_041666365.1 Candidatus Babeliales bacterium
AAGATAACTGTTCCTACTTTGGCAAACGACAACAAGCCACGGTCCATAAGATCCATGACGCGGCCAGGTGTTCCAACAACAATTTGTGCCCCTCTGCGTAACCCGCGGATTTGAACATCAATCGGTTGGCCACCATAGATAGGAAGCGTTGTAACGTTTCTTTTGAATTTTGAAAGCTTAACCATTTCGCTGGCTACTTGAATTGCAAGCTCACGTGTTGGACAGAGCACCAGTACCTGGACCGCTCTATCATTTGCATCAACTTTTTCAATTGCAGGAATACCAAACGCTGCCGTTTTGCCTGTTCCGGTCATCGCCTGGCCAATCAAATCACATCCTTGTAACAAATGTGGGATAGCTTGTGCTTGAATCGGAGATGCATGGGTAAAGCCCATATCAACCGTTGCCTGTAAAACTTCTTTGGACAGATTAAGATCTGTAAATGCTACTTTTGTCATATAATAAAACCTCATAATTGGGGAGTACACTCCCTTTGTTATACATCAACTTCTTTAAGCGTTTTTCCGCCATCGGCACACACCGAAAGCACATGTAGTAAGCCCCTGATGTTTATAATCGTGGTGTTAAAAGGTGTCGCTTAAAAGCCAGTCGAAAATAACCAACCATATTATGAGCTATGAGAATCATGAATGGGAATTCAGAGATTTCTTATAGAACCGGCGCCTTAAAACTAAAGAGCTTAGATCATGTCAACACTTCTTACTCACAAGCACTGCTCTTATTTTCTCATTTTAAAGAATATCTGCAAGTAAGTGAAGTAACAACTACTGTAAGTCTAGCAGGCCATTTCTATTTGTCAAATAACGAATAAAACTAAAAACATTGCGTTAAACGCTCGCTTTTCTTCACGTAAATTTTATAAGGTTCTTAAGAGCACCCTATGTATCGATAAACTAACAAGCAAACGAAAAGGATCGCGCATGTTTTATTGTATCATTTTTCTCATATCAATCTATGGACAAACACTTTTTAGTTCGGACGAAACGCAAGAACCAACGACAGAGCAAGCCCAGCGCCCATCAATGCAGCATCAAAATAATCACACACAAACCCTGAATGACAACGAAAAAAAACTTCTTGATGCTGCAACCAACAATAGCGCAGACATGGTAAGGGTATATCTTCATGAACCTAAAATTAACATCAACCTCTTGGACCCCAAAGGGCAAGGCCTGCTTCATATAGCCGTTAGAAACGATAATGTTGAAATGGTTACGTATCTTTTAGGGCACCCCCGCGTCAACGTAAATCTACCGGACAGAAATCTAAAAACGCCACTCATCCTTGCAGCAGAACTTGAACGAGTCCACATCGTCAAAATACTTCTTGCGCGCAAGGACATTGATCTCTTTGCCCTTGATAAGAAAGAAAATGATGCCATGGAATATGCAAAGCGAAAAGACAATCAAGAGATCTTCGAGATGTTTAAGAAAGCCATGTATGCCTTCCTAACCGCCCATAAAATCCCAGTTCCGGCAACACTACAGCAAAGACTTTTGTGTTGAACCTCCAAGAGCCGCGCGTCTGCGCTTGCACCTTACGCCTTTAAAAAGGCCAGCTTACGAATCTTTTTTGCAAGCTTGTAGGTAACCAGCTGTTTAACATAGCCGGCAACTTTTGGGTTTGGTTCCCACACGTCTGTCACCCAATAAACAATTGTTGCATTGCGGTAGGGACACGATGCTCGGAACGCTCGGGTAAGCTCAACTTCGTCAAGTGCCGCACGTGTTACAAAAAGGTCAATCTCGTGCTGCGTTGTACGCAAGAATGTTCGCCAATCAACGTCGCAAATTTCAACATTCTCAAGACCAAGCATCTGAATAACCTCAGTTAAAAACTGCTGTTTTTTCTTGGTTACTTCGATGAGCGTTACCTTAAGATGAGGGAATAAAATTTTAAGTGGCAAGCCAGGAAAGCCTGCACCGGTTCCAACGTCACAAATTGATGTAATCGTCGTCAAATCAATGGCGTCGCGCAACGCAACCGAATCAATAAAATGCTGGCGAACAATGCCAGACAAATCTTCAATCGCGGTAAGATTAATTTCTTGGTTACGCGCCATAAGTAGTTCAGCATATTTTTGGAATTGCCCTATATGTAGGTCAGAAAGTCCAAGATCTGTCTGTAAATCTGCCCACACTTTTTCTGCCGGTTTTTGTCGTACTGGTTTCATAGAATGTATCTCCGTAGCCTTAGTTCATACTTGTTTATTTTTCAGGGTATAGTTTTTGGCGTAATGTTTATGATAGAGTAAGTATACGGGGTAAATAGGATTTAGACAATGAAAGGGGGGACCATGAGGAAGCTCACATACACGAGTGCAATCCGCGCAGCGCTTGCACTCAGTATTGCCGGCACACTGCAGGCCGATAACAGGATTGTATTTTCGCTCGTTGCGCCGCCCCCAGCTGCAACTGACGAGCTCATCGCCCAAGACCAAGCCCAACAGACTGAAGCCATCGGCAAAAAAGTTGCTTCTATGGCTCAACATACCCCGGCAGAAAATGCCTTACGAACTACAAAATATGCTATCAAATCGCTTATCCGTCCAAAGCTCAGCGGATTTATGGCCATGTACGGCGGCTACTGTGAAATTTCTAATCATGATGGTACTATTTCGCTCCCACTGCGCCATACAACCCCAAAGCTCTACGTTGCCGTTACCCCAGATTTCACTCTGGTCAAAGTTAAAGACCAAACGTTCTCACATACCGAATACAAACCGGGGGTTCCAACAATCCTTTATCAATTCGATCGCATCAAAGACCAAGCAAACATGGTCTATTGGAATGTCAAAACAATCCCATTACCCACGGATAACACAATCAATCCGCTCACGGTTATCCTTGTAACCAAACCAAGCAACCTCTACATCCCGGTTGGTAAATTTCTTGCTGCAGAAAGTACTCACCTGGTCATCCCTGATATCTATGTGGTAGGAAGCATTGACAATGAGGATACGTTGCTCAGAGCGCTTGATCATAAAATCTATTTTGAATCAATTCAGGTTAACGAAAAGAAAGCATCCGACGTCATCTCGCAATCAATCGTGCCAAACTTATAACATGGGGAAATGGAGGGGTTTATGAATAAATGGTCTGTAACAATCCTGAGCATTGCCGCACTTGGCATACTTTTTATACTCAGCGGCTGTTGTAAAACATGTTCAACCTGCCACGCAAAAGAGATGATGTGTTCATGCAGGCAGCCACACCAGTCAATCAAAAAGAATAATGGCATTGGCGTCAAACCCCTAAAACCCTTACACAGAAAGGAACGATGATGTGTCCAAAATGCAAACATGAGAAATGTTCTTGCCCTAAAACACCATGCCCTTGCAAAGACAGCTGTAAAAAAGCTACACCTTGTTCATGTCCCAAAGGATGCACGTGCAGTCGGTCGTGCTGTAAAAAATAACACGTAACACTCTATCGCCGGGGAGGGGGCCGTGGCCCTCCCCTTTTTTGTTATCCTGCAATCCCTAAGTCCGCAATAAATGCCTTTTGGTTCGGTGCGCGTCCTAAGAAGTCTTTTAATAAAAGATCAGGGTCAACACCACCGCCACGTGAAAGAATGCAATCAACAAGCGCCTTGCCAACCGTTGGATCATTAAACCCACGCTCTTTGACCGTATAAAAGAGATCAAGCGCATAGACCTTGGACCACATGTAGCTGTAGTAAGCAGCGCCATACCCGGCAAGATGCCCAAACGATGATGCAATATGGTTTGTTTCGTCATACATTATCATAGGCAGATAGGTCGTGTGAAGCTTATGCATAAGGTGCTGAATATTTGGGCATCCACCTTGGCCAAAAATATCAAGCGACAAAAGTGAAAAGACACACTGACGCACGACAGATGATCCTGAATCAAACTTTTTAAGTGCAATGATTTTTTTAATCAGTTCGTCAGGCAGTGGTGTGTGGGTTTGATAGTGGCAGCTAATTGATCTAAGCACCGCAGGATCAAACATCCATTCTTCAAACATCTGTGATGGCGCCTCAACAAAGTCGCGCTTCACCGAACATCCTGATGCTCCGGCACTTTCGGTTGCACCAAGTACGCTGTGCATTGCATGGCCAAACTCATGGAAAAACGTTTCAACATCGCTATGTTTAAGGAGCGCTGGTTTGGTTGGGGTAGCCTTTGGAAAGTTTGCAATCATGATGCCAACCACCGGCGTGTAGGCGTACGTTCCATCATCTTTACGAAGCTTGCGCGCTGGAATGCATGGCGCCCAACAGGCGTGCGAATATTTAGAAGGCCGAGGATACAAATCCAAAAGTATATACCCACGCAACGTTGTCCCCGCCGCGTCATAGGCTTCAATAAGCCGAACATCATCGTGCCACGCCCATGCTGGTTTAGTCATAAAAAATTTCAGTCCCAAAAAGTGTTGGTAGATGTTAAAAATTGCTTTGAGCGTTGCGTCAACTTCAAAGTACTGCGCAACCTGGCGGTCATCGATGGCAAAGTGCTTTTTTTTGTACACGGTTTTTACAAACAAAATGTCCCACGGTTTAAACTTGCCATCAACAAGCGTTACGCCTTCAGGCAATTGGATTGCAAACGTTTGGTATTCTTTGTTCGCCTTAGCGCGTGCCTGCTGGGCAAGTTGGGTAATGAATGTCCGTGCACGCTCAGGTGTATGGGCCATGAGCCCATCAAGTCCGAGTGCCGCATAGCTTTTAAAGCCAAGCACATGTGCAAGTCCATCACGCTCGGCAACGATAGCTTCGAGCACCGGCTTGTTAACCGGATGTGCGCGATTATTAAACGCTTGATATAACGCCTTGCGCGTCGCTTCAACACTGCAATGATTCATGACCTCGTTATACACTGGATAGTCGCACGTTACTTTGTAGGTATCGCCATCACGTTCAAGCTGGCCAATAAATTCATCACTCAGGTCCGCAAGTCCTTCGCGCCCGACCGTTATAAAACCTTTATCGTTTGCAATGTTGGTTTCAAACGTAAGTTCAAGCTCGCCAAGTTTTTTATTAAGTGTTTTAACTTTTTCAAACTGGTCATCAGGCAACGCAAACCCACCGCGCTTAAAGTCGTGCATGGCTTCATCAAGAAGATATGCTTGCTCATCAGAAAGCGTTTCATGTGCGCGCGCACCGTCAACATATTCTTTAAACGCACGATACAGATCTTTATTAACAAATGCATCAACCGTAAAGGTTGAAAGTTCCAGCACCGCCGCATGGCACGCTGTGCGTAGCGTTTCGTCCGGGCTCACCATTTCAAGCGTTCTAATTACTCCTGCAACCATCCCAAACTGATCTTGCGCTGTATCAAATGCCGCAACCGTATTTGCGTAGCTACGCTGGTCAGCTGGCAGATGTTTAATTATTGCAAGATCACTGTTGGCTTTTTCTATCGCACATCGTTTGTAGTCTTGTACCTGCTCAACCGTTTTGGGGAAAAGCTGTATCACCTGATCAAAGTTTTTTATTGGGCCCTGAACCATCGCTTCATACTCCGTTACGTTTAATTTTTTATACTGTGTCCACACACTGCACCCTGAAACCGTTACACCAAAGACGCATATTACCGCACCCACTTTGTATCGCATCAACCTATCTCCCAGACATTTTTACTTTTTTTACTGTCGCTTGCCAAGTATACCACCCGCCTTCGTTAAAAACTATCCATCTACGCCTTTGGCTACGACGTGACAGGCAGACGTGGCAGGCCCACCGTTGCGAAGCGCTATCCGCCTTCGCAGGGCTACAACGGGGTAAGCACAAGATACGGAACGGATCCTGAAACAAGTTCAGGCCGACGGTCTTCTCGCACCCGTCGGCCGACTTGAAATCTTATTTCACCGGAGGCTAGGGTGCTATGTGAAAAAGTTTGAACAAAGAGGCAAGCTGTCGGTGTACGCCTTCTATCCGGCAGCCTCGATCGCTTGAGCCTCCAAACCTCCCCCGGCACCTCTGCCTTCACTCGAAGCAGTTTGCCCCGCTCCCGTCTGGCCTGGACTATGCTGATCAACGACCTCTCTTAATTTTTGCGCCAATTCAGGATAATCTTTCTCTAAAATAGTAGCCAATTCACTAAAAATTTTTAATAGATCCACAAGTTTAGATTCGACAGGCTTATCTTCTCCAGGAGGAACACCAGGCTCAGGCGGAGGCAGCACGGGGTACAACCCAGAAGGAGATTGCCCTTCACCATTACCATCGTGCGTCACGAGATGAGTTACTCCCGCGGCCCCTCCTCCCGCATCCAAAAAAAGCGACCCAACAAGCAACCAATCTTTCGTCGTCCAAGACTTGTCCACTCCTGGCGCACCTGCCCCACCCGCTTTTGATTCTTTCAATTTCGCTTGAGCATCGGCAATTACCACTCTTTTCAGCCGCCCTTTTGGAATTGACCCTCCCGCATCATTTTTATCGTCTACGTAGCCAAATTTAACCATTGCTCTGTCTTTAAGTGTAACCTTCTGATCGGTATCAAGATCTTCTTTCTTTATTTCGGCTACACCAATCTTTTCGTCAGATCTAAAAGGAATGAAAGTTTGGTTATAATGCGATTGTTCGGCAAGTGTTTTAAATGTTTGGAACTTTTCTTTTTTCTTTTTACTCCGTTCGTGAATCTCTCTAAATTTAGTCAGGGCTCCCTCAGCAGCAACTGCTTGCGCAGCATTCTGAACAACTTTTTGTTGATTAACTAAGTTGCGAAATTGTTTTTGCTTCCACGCGTTCTTCTGCGACGCCCCCCATGCCTGCCCGCACACTCCCATCACCACAAGACCAACCACCATCATGCACACTCTCTTTACATTCATTACTTACCTTTCTCGCATCACACCCAACCACATTCATTACGTCAGGAGCCTATCAAGCGAAGCGGTTCGGGCACAATACTTTTAATTAAAAAACTTTTTAGTAATGAACTGTTCAAGATTTTCTCGCGTATGAAAGCCTTGTAAAATCGCCACTGGGACGGTATCGGTTCGATAGAGCGCGCCGTCTTTAAAGAACATAAAAAGCGGCAGCTCAAGCTTTAAAATATTTTCCTGCATCATAAGCTGGCTAACAATCTGGTAATTTTCATGGAACGCAAAAAGATCAAGCGCAACACAACTGAGCCGGCCATCAAAGCTTCCGGCAACCGCTTGAAATTCGGTAAGTTCTTTTTTTGAATCTTCGTTCTGATCAGAACATATTTTGAGCGCCACCGGCAGACGACTTGAACGCCGGACCACATATTCGTTAAACGCCTTTAACCCGTTAATCCGCAGGACGCTACCCACAGCTTTGCC
>JBAYHB010000071.1:0-6966 GCA_041666365.1 Candidatus Babeliales bacterium
CTACTGCTCCGCTAAGTGCTGTTTGCCCGTATTTGTCTTGATGATTGACGTTTGAATCGATAGAAAGTATGTACTTAAAAGTTTCTTCATCACTACTTTTAGCAGCATCGAGCAGAAGCCCCGGATATTTTTTTAAGTCCATTCCTTTTTTAACTAAGAAAAGAATGAGTGGCATATTACCGCTTGAGACAACCATTCTGATAACGTTTGTTGCTGCAACTGCTTGAATCGAAACACCACTGTCAATGAGCTTGGCCAGTAACGAATTTTCAATGCATTTTTTTTCTTTATTGTTATCTATGAAAGCAGCCGGTGATTCGCTGAGCGTTCCTGTTGGCTGACCACAATCACTATCACATGCAGCCTCTATAGCTTCTTTGGCAGTCATATTTTTTGACAAAAGTTTTTTTACTTTTTCCTTGTCATTTTTTTCCAATGCCTCAATTAGTTCATACTTTGGTTCTAGTTTATAAACAATACTGTTTTGTTGTGTGTGATTATTCGCAGGAGGTTGTTGCGAATAAGAGCCTGTTATGATCATGTCTTTGAGGGGGTCTTTTTTTTCTCCGCATCCACAAAAAGTAATAACCGTGTAGATGGCTATGCAGTATGAGGTAACAATTTGTCTTTTTATCATGCAGCGACTCCATTCGATTTGTTAAATAGTTAAAATACTTGTTGTTGTGATGCTGAATAAAAGAGTTTTGTTGCGCCTTCCAGGAGCATCTTTGAATTTTTTACATGCATCTCATAAAACAACCCGCATGCATCAACAATGAGTTTATCGCTAAAAGCTTCTTCGCGGATAAGCGAAAATTCTTTATGACGAACGAGGATAACGACGATGTCTGCCCAGTTAATTCCTTTCCAAAGGTCTGAAATCGGGTCAATGCCTGCTTTGGCAATTTGTTCAGGATTAACGTTATGGTCATAACATTGAAGATCGAGCTCGTCGGAACGTTGCTTTAGGGTGAGCGCGATTTTAAGTGCTGGGGACTGGCGGATATCATCGACATTGGGCTTGAATGCCAGGCCAAGAATAAGAACTCTTGGTTTTTCGCGACCGCGACTTTTTGCTTCTGTTATTTTTTCATCGATTACAGCAAGGACTTTTGTCGGTTTTTGATCATTTATTGCGCGAGCTTCGCGTAAAAGGGAGCTTGATTGAGGAAAACTTTCGACAAGAAACCATGGATCAATGGCGATGCAGTGTCCACCAACCCCACAACCAGGTGACAAAATTTTAACGCGTGGATGTTTATTTGCCAGATCGATAACCTGAAATGGATCAAGATCAATCTGACTGCACATTTCGGCGACTTGGTTTGCAAAGGCAACTTGCACGTCGCGATAACTATTCTCAATTAATTTTGTCATCTCGGCTGTTTTATCATTGGTTACGTGCAAAAAACCTCGTACAAATTTTGAATAAAAGAAGTAGGCAAGTTCACATGATTGCTGGCAGATACCACCAATGATGCGGTCGTTTTCAACCAACTCTCTAAAAATACGGCCCGGCATAACCCGTTCTGGAGAATGTGTGACAAAAAAATCGATGCCAAGTTTGAGGCCTGAATGTTCTTCCAGACGTTGGGCAAGCCGTTCAGTTGTTCCTACCGGAACAGTTGATTCAAGAATGACGAGGTTGCCAGGCATGAGCTTTTTTGCGATGATATCGCCGGCCTGGAAAACAAGATCGAGTTGAGCTTCTTTACTGTCGTCTTTGAGGGGGGTTGGGACAGCGATGATAAAACAGTCAGCGGGCGCTAGTTCTGTGTATGCCCTGAATGTTTCGCTTTTTAGGACGCGCCACAATCGCTCAGTTGTTTCTGGTTCAAGAATGAGAGCGTCACCGTTATTGATGCGTGCTACTTTTTCTTTTTCGGTGTCAAATCCAAAGACCTCATAGCCGGCCTGTGCTGCAAGAATTGCGGTAGGGAGCCCTATGTACCCCAGACCGAGAACTGAAACACGTTTTATCATACTATTCCTTTATCGTTCAGGATGACATTTTTTGAAGGGAGACTGTTATGTGTAATAGACAAAAGATGCGATACAATTTTTGAGCAGGCATCACCTAGTCCATAAATTGATGCCGGAGTTATGTGCTGAGATATTGTGTAATGTTCTTCGAGTGCGGAAAGAATTTTTTCTTTATCAGTTCCAACGAGGTGTGCCATACCGATGTGGATGCCCTCTTGCCGTTCTGTTTCTGTACGAAGTACGAGTGTTTTTTTACCGAGACTAACGGCTTCTTCTTGAATGCCCCCCGAATCGGTGACTACTATGTGCGCCTTGCTCATAAGAAAAATCATTTCGGGATAGGCAAGCGGATTGATGCAGAAAACATTGGGGGTTTGATGGAGGTTGGATTGCTTGAGAGCTTCCTTAATGGCAGGGTTTGGATGCATTGGGAATATCACAGCGACGTCGTCATGGCGTGAAGCAAACGTGGAAATGCTTTCAAAAATATTTTTAAGGCCCTGCCCAAAAGATTCTCTGCGGTGTGTTGTCAGGACAAGAATTTTTTTATGTGCAGCTTCAAGGCCATGTATGATCGTTTCAAATTTGGCATCGATTAAAAGTTTTTTATCAACGATTTCTTTGGTGACCCACTGTAACGTATCAACGATTGTGTTACCGGTACAAAAAATCGCTGAAGCCTGAATGCCTTCTTTAATAAGATTGGTGACATTATTGTGTGTTGGCGCAAAGTGATAGGTTGCAAGTCGGCTGATGAGCCGTCGATTCATTTCTTCGGGGAATGGTTGGTAAGGGGTTGTGGTTCTAAGTCCTGCTTCGACATGTGCTACAGGAATTTTTTGATAAAATGCGGCAAGCGAAGCGGCAAAGGCGGTTGTCGTGTCGCCTTGAACAATGATTAGATCGGGTGTGTATGTTGTGCAGGCCGCGGTAACACCGTTAATGATCGCAGTTGTTATATATTCAAGGCTTTGATTTGGTTGCATCACGGAAAGATTAATGTCAGGAGTTACATTGAAGAGCTCAAGCATCTGTGTTAGCAATTCGCGGTGTTGAAATGTTGCACAAAGACGGACGGTAAAGCCAGCGGCGATAAGCGCTTTATAGAGCGGGATGAGTTTCAGAGCCTCAGGGCGTGTGCCCATAACAATAAGTATGTGTGACATGTTTTTTCTCACCTTTTTTGTAAGGAAAAATCATCTTGAAAGATAGCAAAGGGGCTGAATAAAGCAAACAAAACAGAGAAACAAATAGAAAACATAATGAATGATTTTATTGGTATTTTATAAAAACTTGAATTTTTTTTAGGGGGAGAATAGGGTTGAGAAAAGAAGAAGCGGGAGTAGTAATGAAATTACAGTCTCAGAGCTTGATTCGTAAAGATTCTTTGAAGCTTTGAAAAAAGGTTCTTGTTCGATTCCACAACGTGTTATCAGTCTGAGCGTTGCGCGCCGTATATTTTTGTGCAACTGATTGCGAGCGAACCTTGAGAACCTCAAAGTGTTTTTGAAACCTTGTATACAGTGCTGAGTTGTCGGTTAAGATAACATTCTCCTGATTGTTTTTGTTTGCGTTGCGTGTCCAATTAAATGATCCGTTCCAGAGTTGGTTGTCGATCAGCGCAAATTTATTGTGCATGAGCGCTGATGGGAATTTGGTCTTTGGTTTAGATCCTAAGCCGAAAACAAAGAGTTCGATATTATTTTCTTTCAGATATTTTCCTTTGCCCCATGATCCTTCAAAGCTTGCGCGATCCATAATAACTTTGACGTCGACCCCTCTTTTCTTTGCATTGGTAAGGGCCTCAGCAATGTTTCTGTCAGTGATCATATAAACGGCGGCATAAATTTTATGGTGGGCATGATTAATCAAATCGATGAGCTTTTCAGAAGGATGATCGTCGGGAGAAAAGTACACGACGTCTTTTCCGGTCACGGGCTGGGCAAAGATTACTATGAGAAGTAATGAGAAAAAGGAAAAAATCCTTTTAAAACGCATACATTCTCCCTTTTATTTTCAAAATTTGTTCTAGCCTTTTCTCTCGTTCTAAAGTAAACATAAAAAAGGTACCTGATTTCAGTAAAAAAGGAAAGGATGTGGTAATGAAGAACTATGTCTGTCGGATGCTCCTGCTGTCGGTTATTATGGAAGTTTGTTGGTGCGTAGCTCCTTGCTGTGGCAAGCGTGCAGAACAGCTGCAAGAGTTTTATAAGAAAATCGGGGAGGAACTTATTTCGGTACGTAAGCAGTTTACTGAAAGCCAGCCTAAAATATATCTTGTGCTTGATCAGCTCGATAAAATGTATGGGATTGCAAAGACTGGATTACAGAGAAAAAAAGAAATCAAACGCAGTCTTAAACAGAAAGAACAAGAAAATCTGGCACTGAAGAGAGATCTCGAAAAAGCAAAACAAGACCTTGCCGCCGTGCAGCAGCTGTGTTCACATTCTCAGCAGGCGCTTAACGACGTAACGCAAAAATTTGACATGGAAAAGCAGCAGGCGCTTTTGCTTGCCAGCGAAAAAAATAAATTAGTCGATCGAATCAAACAGATCGCTGAAAACGGTCGTCAGCTTACAGAAGAGAAGCGTGTGCTTGCGCAGGCAAAATCTCCTGATGAAGAGCTTCAAAGTTTAACGCGCAGTTCAACCTCTGAACCAAGTTCATCGCGCTGATCTTTAACGACTTTAAAGTTAATATCATCGGTCAAAGCGTATTCAAGTTGAGCTGAAAAGTCATCTTGGAGGTTAAGGTTCTTTTGAACTTGTGCTTTTAATTGATCACTTAAGTTAACCGAAACAACGCCTTTAATCCCGCCTCTGCCATTCGTGTCCGTGAAGTTTGGTATGATTTGGACATACTTGAGTGGACGTGTGATTTTTTCAATGATCTTGTTTGTTCGTGGGAAAATTTTATTACTTCCAAGCATCAGGCTATTAAGATTTTGTACAAGCATAAGCGGAAGATCAGCTTGTAATGTGGCATTTTCTGAACCGGCAAAAATAAGGCCCAAGATTTGTTCTTCGGTTAATTCAGGACTTGATTCTAAAATGATATTTGGTTTTTGAAGTGAGCCATTTGCCTGGAGCGTTATTTGATAACGATTAATTTTATTTCGCGCGACCAAATCAATAAGCGGGTCATTCATTTGATTAGGAATGAATTGAATCTTACCGTATTCGATAAAGAGTTTGTTTTGTAAAAATTGTAAATGACCGTGGTCAAGGTTGATTGATCCTGTTACGTGCGGGGTCAAAATGAGGTCTTTGTTGGGAAGATATTGGACTCGTAGGTTAAGGTTGGCAAATGTTTCCAGCGTGGGTGTTTTGACCTTGATAGGGCTTTCATTAGTAATAAATAGATCGACGGCAAAGTTTTGCAGCAAGGTATTAACGTTGCCCATCGGACTGTACATATTAGAGCTGCCGATTTCAGCAAACATGTTTTCACGTAGTAGCGTTCTTTTTAAAACAATGTTGCCCGAAATTTTTGGGGACCCGAATGGAAGTTTATTAAGAAGAAGATTGCCATAAATAAATCCATAAAAATCTTTTTTCCAATTAATAAAAAGATTATCGATTTGTAGTGGAATATGAAGTACTTCAACATCAAATTTATCGTTATATTGCAGTGTTATTTGAGGGCTCTTTATAGATCCCTTACAAAAACCAATTTCAAAACGCTTAAGAAAGAGTTGCTTGGATGCTGGAAGCAGTTTGAATTCTGTGTGAAAACGCTCAATGAGATTACGATTTTCGGGGATATACAATTTACCTGAATGAAGGCCTACCGAGCCGGTTACAACCTCGCGATTTTTTTGGTCAAGGCTGAGGCTGCAGGTGCAATCGTTTCCTAATGCAAGGTGGCGGAGGTTATGAGGAAAGAATGACATTAAAAAGTTGTATCTGATTGTTCCGTTAAGTGTTGCACTGTTTGCGGGTGTATGGAGGTCAACGAGCGTGTCGTGTTTGCCAGCATAAAACCAGCGCGTAATGATAGGCTGTTCTTTAACATTACCCTGAATGGTATAGGAGCCGTTTTTTGATCTACCTAGAATTTGGCCTTCGGCTGCATCAATAGAAAAACTTCCCACATAAGGTGATTCTTTTTCAGTTACTTGGCTAAGCAGGCGCAGGGCATAGCGTCCAGTACATTTGAATCCATTTGCAGTAGCTATATTTGCATCAAAAGCTGCATATTTTGGAACGATAATCCACTCGCTCATTGATGCTCCGATGACCTGGTTGAGTGGAATTTGTTTGCTATTTCTAAGACCAAAAACGCCTGTCCCGTTCGTAAAATCTGCTTTACACGAACCCTCTAGCTCTATCCCCGGGCAGACATCTGCAGACAGGTGGATAGTTGCGTTTTTGGCATCTATACGTTTGATGTCAGCTGTTATTGTTTTGACTGAAATTTTTTTATAACCGGCATCGCTTACAACGATAGTTCCTTGCGCACTATGAGTGCTGGAAAGTGTTGCAATATCGAGGTGCAGCGAGCACTGGCCAGTAACGGCCTCCATGGGTGAGATATTTTTTGTAAAAATATAGGGGAATGAAAGCAGTGTCTGTAATGATAACGTACCATCTACGGTGATCCCTCGATTGCTAGGCGCTGCCTTGAGAGCGATTTTTTTTGCCGCATCGTCGAGCGTAATTTGTTTCAGGTCGTGGGTCCATGATGAAGATAGTGTGTAGCTGTTATTTTTATTAATATTGGGAGCGACAAACGTAGACTGCCCGGTGTACTGCCAGGCGGCATCTTTTTTTGTTGTAAAAAAGTGTGTTGTTCCATTGATAGCAGTTATCATTGTGTTTCTATTCCATTGGATTTGTCCATTAACGCTGGTCAATTTACCCGCCCAATGCTGTCCGTTTTTTTTATATACTTTTTCTTTAGAGATAAAGAGTGAACCTGGCAGCATGCATGTGATCTGTTCGTTTTTGTACGCAAGAGAAAGATGCATGTTGTTAAAGGTGA
>JBAYHB010000072.1:0-6910 GCA_041666365.1 Candidatus Babeliales bacterium
CCTGGTCAAATGACATTATGGGAAGAAATATAATTAATAGATACCCCGTTGCTTGCTGCGGGGTTGCCGCTATCGCCGCGTATGCGGCGGTTCAGTAAGCCGCTACGTGGCGATAGTTCATTTTTTCATTTCTGACGGGGAGAATGTGAGCTGAACATCTTCATCTGAGATGTCTGTTGATACTGTTATGGTGTTGTTATTGCTTCGTATTGCACCGGAAGCAGTGTTCAGGAACACTCCACTGAGGAAAATACCAAAAGAGAAAAGGGTAGTAACTTTTTGAGATAGCATCTTGAAAACTCCTAATATTAAAAAAAATAAAACATGAGTATTGTTTATGCGTTACGTTGCGACGTGGAAGGAAATTCTACCAGGCCAATGAAAGAACGCAAGAAAAAAAGATTTTTCAAGAACGAAGGTTTTATCCTACGGTTATCTGTTTAACGGGCGGCTTTCTAAGCTATGTACAGACATGTTTCCCATTAAGAGGAGTCATTGCTTGAACGTGTGCAGAAGATTGCCTAGAGAGAAATGGAATTTGTTGTTGATTGGGATGTACCGCTGAAGGTTGGTATCAGGACTGGAAAAGATTGGGGGCAGGTCACCAAGTGACTTGTCACTGCGTAACTTGTTACCGTGCAACCTGCCCAGAAAGTTAGATGGCTTTAAGAGCGTCAAGATCATCAACGAGTTTACATAAATCATCTTCATGCTCGATTTCATCGGCAAGAATATCAAGAATCAGATTTTGTGTGATGCGGTCGCCATCAAGCGATTCAGCCAATTTATTGTACCAGGCGATAGCGCATTGTTCGCCTTTGATGTTTTCTTGCAGGACCGAATACACCGTTAAATTTTTGTGAGCGGTGTAGGAACATTGAGCATTTTTGAACCAAAGATCCGGTGTCAAAAGCGGTGTGCCGCCAAGTTGTATGATGCGATCGGTAAGTTTGTTTGCATGGTCAAGTTCCTCTTGTGCGTGCTGTGCAAGTTCGGCGATTGCCTCACTTCTCATCGGACCGGTGACAAGTTTTGCGCAGATATAATATTGATAGTAGGCAAGCCATTCATCAGCGATCGATTGATTCAGTTTAGTGATGAGCCCAGGAAGGTTTGCTGAAATAATCGATCGACCAACACGAGCTGAAGTAATGTTCTTTTTTTGTGCCATGATAAAACTCCCTTGAAAAGAAAATAGTGTAACCAATAACAGTTACAGTGTAGCAAGAATCTATTCTTCGTGACCATGGTTAGATTTTATAAGGAATAATTTTTCCAGTTTCATCGACAAGGCTTATGTCATGATATATAAGGACGTCTTCTACGACTGGTGATTCTTTTACTTTAGCAAAATTTCTTTTCGTTACATGACCAGAGCACAAGATAACTCGCGTTGTATGATAATCGTTATTTTCTACAGCGATATCAAGAGGAGTTTGTGCGCCTTGGTTGCTATCATTAACTGCATTAGGGTTTGCGCCATGGTCAAGTAATAGTCCTACCAGCTCATAGGCGCGATTTTTGGCCGTATAATGTAGAGCTGCACAACTAAAACTATCTGATACGTTTGGATTGGCGCCTTCTTCAAGAAGGTAATCTGTTGTTTTATAAAGGCCATGATTAACGGCCATAATGAGAGGGGTAACTCCGTCATAAGGTCTTGCTCTATTTAAAACTAATTTAAAAGCAGCGGTGATTTGGTTGTTAACATTGTCGACCATACTCAGAGGAAGATTCGGCTTGATTTTATTAGATACAATATATTTCATAGTATTAACAAAGCCCTCTAGAGAACTCTTGAGTTGATTGTCATCTGGGTTTGCGTTCTTACTAAAATAGCGACCAATCATTTTAGTTAGATCTAGCGTATTGCTTATGTCGTCTAAGGTCTCAAGGTATTTAAAACATGAAGGTTCTGTGTTATCTGACGCGGGTAAAGAGGTTTTTGGCAAAACACGTAGGCGCTTTGGTGCATTCGTCAGTGTTTCGTTGTTTGTTTTTGTCGTTTGATGTGGTGTTGTATAACCCTGGCTATCTCGGTTGTCTTCATCAAGATGCGATCGTTTTGTGCCTTTTTTCACCGTGCTGTCCATTATGGCGGCCACGCCTACACTTGAATAGATTAAGGTGAACAGCATGCTTACATACAAAAACATTTTTTTCATGAAAATCCTTAAAAACAAAACGATTGATGGATCCTAACGATAAAGAGAAGTGTAGTTTACAGGTAAAAATCGATCTTTCAAGTATCGAATTCTGATTACTTGATTTTTGGTCTGGGGTTATGAAATAGTAACAACGATTGAAAAACAATCTTTTGGACGAGGAAGGGGTATATGAACGGTCGAAATATGAGTGCTTTTACGCTGATCGAGTTGATGATTGTGGTGGCGATTATTGCCTTTTTGGCGACGTTGGCCGTGCCACAATACTTTAAATACCAGATGCGTGCGCGCCAGGCTGAAGTTGCGATGAATTTGGCGTCACTGCATACGGCCATGCAGGCTTATTTTGCTGAGCACGGGGAATATACGACCGCGCTAGCAGGCAAAGATGGTGTTGGATGGAAGCCCGAAGGCTACAAGGGTGGAGGCAAGCAAGAAAATTTTTATTACACCTACGGCTTCTATTTTCCTGGTGCGCAGGAGGGGGTTAACTATTTTACGGGCAAGCTTGAAACCCCAGCCTCGGCCTTGGGACAGTCGTCGGCAGATAGCGCAAGCTTTGCTGTTCGAGCTGCAGGTGCTGTTGCAAGCAAAGACGTATGCGATGTCTGGCAAATGGATGAAGGCCGTAAACTTGATCACGTGCAGGATGGTATAGAATAAAATTCATACATTCTTCGTTACTATCTCCTTGGGCCCCTTGTGTAAGGGGTCTTTTTTTATAGATAGCAGTTTCTATTTGTAAACCTTTGGTCGCGTTATAAGCGCCACATTAAAAATCCTCAAGGGAGGGGGGTTTTTGCACGAAAAATACAACCATATTGAATATTTGTCAATGTTTGGGTTACTATCATAGCAGAGGAGTAAGGGATGAGCGTGCATGAGAGGTAAAGGGGGGACTCATGGCCAGTTGCCAAAGCGGAGCGGTAAGAACAAGGCAAACAATCAATCTGATATGCAGCATTAGCCTCTTCTTTTTTGTTTGTCCGGTACTGCTGCCGATTGCTAACTGGACCGTGTTGACCTATGCGCAAGCAAAAAATAACTTGAGCAATTTTGCCTACAAGAATTTTCATGATATGACCATGGTTGGGTCGTCGCCACAGCTTAATATTCTTGTTGAGTGGCACCAACCTGGACAGGATGGCATATGGCGTTATCGCGTTGAAAAAGGAAAAATGGTTGTCGATGTCTGTTTACCTGAAAAGACTGATGGCAGTTCAACGAAAAACCTTGTTGATGCTATGCAATGGGCCGTTACCAAATATCCGGCAAAAAAATATGCACTTGTTTTGTGGAATCATGGTATTGGTATCATCGATCCTGTTTGGGGCCGGATGTATCCCCTTTCCAGAGCCGATCAGTTTGCCATTGATGGCGATGTAGTTGAAAAGAATGCAAAAATTCAGATCGATGGGCTTACGGTCGCTCATCAACCTAGTTATTATTACAAGTCCATAACAAAAGATAAAAAGGTCTTTTTAACGCAAGATCTTTTACTTACGCCTTCGTTTTGTTTGCCAAGTGATCGGCGAGGAATTTTGTTTAATGAGCACACAAGAACCTACATGGATAATAGCGCTCTGACTAAAGCATTGGCGGAAATTAAAACTAAGGTACTTAAGAATAAGAAAATTGATGTTCTTGGTATGGATGCATGTCTTATGGCGATGCTTGAAGTTGGCTACCAAGCCAGACAGTATGCCCAATATTTCATTGCATCTCAGGAAGTTGAACTAGCCCATGGATGGAATTATTTCGCCTTTCTAGATTTAATTTCACAGCAAGAATGTTCGCCCCTGCAGGTTGCCAGTAACGTGGTTGATGCGTACGGTCAATATTATAAAGATAGGGTAAACTTCTATACCCAGTCTGCAGTTAACCTAGAAAAAATTGATCAAATTAAAATTAATCTTGATGATATTGTTACCAAATTACGTGCATGTCGATGTGTTCTCAAGGACCAACTTATTAGTGTGATCAAGAAGGCTCGAAAATCATGTGTGCAGTTTAGTGCGACAAATTACATAGATTTACATTCATTTTTAACAGAAGTTACCAAGCATCTTGAGGGGGTCAAGGCAGCAACACATCAACATAAAGCTTTAACCGAATTATTAAGGGAGTCTTTGCGCCAGGGTATGAAATCTGTAGAAGAGGCGGTGGTTGCCAATGTTACCGGTGAAAATTTTACACGAGCACGAGGACTTTCTGTTTATTTCCCTCATGGCCTGATTGATCAATCATACCCGAAAACCTTGTTTGCGCAGGATTCGGCATGGCTTTCATTTATTCAAGAAGCCTGTCGTTATTAAAAGGCTATGAACAGCGATATTTTCAAACTCTTGCCTTTGATTTATGCCATTGCGTATCATAAAGATTGTTTACTAGTCAGGTTCTAGAGAAAGGAGAGCTGATGTCAGCGCGACAGTTTTTATATACAATAGTGTTTTTTGCGGGAAGTTTTTCACTTTGTGCGCAAACGGCACAACCAGAAAATGGCGTGCATCAAACGACTGTAGATGCGGTGCAAGTGGGGCAGCAAGTAGTTGATGTTGATAAGGTTGGGATCGCTGATTGGACCATTGTTGTATATCTTCAAGCTGATAATAGTCTATATTCATTTGCAGACTATAACATCAAAGACATGCAGGTAGGCATGAAATCTAATGCCAAAGTTAATATGCTTGTTCAGTGGGATCAACCAAATAACAACAAAACATGGCGCTATAAAGTTATTCCTGGTGGTCGGGTAGAAGTTGATTCTTTAGCCCAGGAAATGGGACTCAATCCGCAGCAAGAGCTTATCGATATGATGCAGTGGGCAAAGACGAAATATCCTGCCAATCATTATGCGCTTATTCTTTGGAATCATGGAAGTGGTGTAGAAGATTTGCGTGACCCTCATGCTCAGATGCAGCAGATTCTTTCTTCATGGATAGAAATTCCCGGTACGCTTACTAAAAAAGATATCGATCGCGGGATTCTCTATGATGATTCACAAGGAACAGTTCTGACCAATCAAGGGCTTTTGAATGCTATGGCTGGTATAAAACAAATACTTGGTAAAAATATTGATATCGTTGGCATGGATGCCTGTTTGATGGCAATGGTTGAAGTGGCCTTTCAAATAAAAGATTATGCAGATTATTTTGTTGCATCAGAGGAAGTTGAAGCTGGACAAGGCTGGGCATATTCACCTTGGCTTGCAATGGTAACACAGGCAAAATCCCCTGTAGAACCATATAATCTTGCACTTTCGATGGTAAGTGGTTATAAAATGTTCTACCAAGGCAATAATAATGTTCAAGATTTTACGCTTTCGGCAATGCATTTGGCTGATATACCTGCGCTCAAGCAAAATATTGATAGTGTTATTGCAGCGCTTGATGAATGTAAGCGTGTAAACAAAACAAACACCTTGAGTGCTGTTAAAGTTGCACGACGCTTGTCTGAAGAGTTCTATTATCCTGAATACATAGATCTTTATACCTTTTATAGTGCTCTTTCAAAGAGCCTTGGGAAAACATCAGCTCCTAAGTCAGACAAAATTCTGCAGCAATCCCATAAAAAAGCCACGGTGAGCCAGAAGTATGTTAAAGCGGTTAGCGATCTCAAGGTGCTTCTTCAAGCGGGAATGGCACTGATTAAGCAGGCTGTATGTTCAAACGTGGTTGGTTCAGAACACTCCAATGCCAAAGGAATATCAATTTATTATCCAGCAAAAGGTTCATTGCATCCATCATATGCTCCAACGTTGTTTGCGCGTCAGTCGCGCTGGGATTATTTCTTGAATAATTATCGTTAACTGCATAAGAATTGTGTGTGATCGAAATTGAGTCCTTGACCTTTGTACGTCTGTCCAAAAAGAGACAAGATTTTAGAGTTAGAACATTCTTCGTGAAACTTTTCACTCTTAAGCACACGAATTTGTTTGTCCAACCTTTTAATGTCGTCATCGTATTGAAAATAGGTCTTGAGAGTTGTGTCACTGTCGATCAGGGCCTGAAGTTCTTTCTCTAATGCACGTTTTGTTTCTGTAACACCGTCGTTATTCGTTGCATACGTGAGAATGTCAATGTTTGCAATACGTAGGGCAAGGGTAGAAGCCTCGTCATACGTCTTGTACTGTTGACTGTTCTTGTCAAGGTGGTCCATTTCAGATTTCATTTTCCATCGTTCATCTTCTAACTGTGTGCAGTTTTTTGTTAATTCTGTTATTTCGGAATCGATTGGCACAATTTTCTCCATTTTGAAAATTCGCTTGAGAGTTTCAATCTCTGCATTTGCTTGCAGGACAAGTTGTTGCCGCTCTTGCTGTTTTCTTAATTCTTCATTCTTTAGTTTTAGTTTCTGAACTTCTTCCGCCTTCGCCGCTAGTTTTTTAGCTTCTTCCGCTTCCGCCTTTTCCCTTTTTTGTTCAATCCAGTACACAGTGCCAGCAGATCCTCCGCCAACAATGAGAGCTCCAGCGAGCGTACCGGTGGCAAATTTCAGTGGGTGTTTTTTGATAAAATCAATGAAGCTTTGCCCATCATCGCGACAAAAATAATATGTGGCGCTCATGCCAGCGAATGCACCGATGCCAATACCTCCGGTGAGTGCAGTTACAACAGGCCCGGTCATTAGAGTTTATGCACAATAAAAAATGATCAGAAAAATGTGGTCAATCCTTTTTAGCCGATTAAGCTAAAAAATATAACAACAAAAAAAGGAGACTGACCACATGACGATCATAGAAAAAA
>JBAYHB010000073.1:0-6877 GCA_041666365.1 Candidatus Babeliales bacterium
CGATTCAATAAGGTTTTTCGAGATGTTGCTGCTTTGTATAATTTCGTGAATTTTGCTTAGGCGAATATAGTCAAGTGGAGGCCCGTCTTTTTAAAAAAAATTATTGTGCATAAACTCTATTTATTTATTAGCTCCAGTCATTACACTCTCAATATTAAACGGATCGCAAAATCCTTATCCGCCACGATTTGAAGGCATGTTTCAAGAGTATAAAAAACATCCACTTGATTTGGTTAGCCGCTTCATCCCGAATGACCCAGTTATTTTTGAAGCAGGAGGTCATTATGGCGAAGACACAATCAGGTTTACTGAAAAATGGCCGCTCTCAAAAGTCATTTCCTTTGAGCCAAATCCAGATGCTTTCAAAAAGCTTCAAGATGCAGTATGTAAGCGTAGTTCGCAAGGGGTAATACAGGCGTATAATCTTGCCGTAAATAATTACAATGGAACAGCAACGCTTAATGTTTGTTACGGTACAACCGGAGATAATCCCCTATTTGAGGGTGCAAGTTCACTACTTGAAGCTTCTCCTCAAATGGCTATTCACTACCAAGGGCCTAAAGTTGAGGTGCCTTGCGTCATATTGGATGATTGGTGCAAAAAAAATAACATCGAGCAAATTGATTTTATGTGGCTAGATCTTGAGGGTCTAGAGCTACAGGTGCTCAAGTCTTCACCATCAATTTTGACCACCGTAAAGGCCATTTATACAGAAACTAATATGTATGATTTTAGAAAGGGCATGACCAAGTACAAAGAATTAAGATCATTTCTTGAAGCCTCCGGATTTACCATGCTTTCGCATTGGTATTTTGAAGGCCTCCAGGGGAATGCTATTTTTATAAAGAAAGAATACTTACATGTGTCGCCTGATCAACAGTTCAAAAAATCATAGAATCTTTTTCTGCTTTACTCAATGTTGCTTTTCCGATAGAGTTCACTCTTAGTTTATTGTTTATTTTCATAAAGGATTTGGTAGTTATGATTTTCCTTACAAATATGCGAATACTTACATGGGTTTTTTTTGTTGGTCTTTGTTTTATTCAAAGCGATCTCTGTGCAAAATTTGACCATAGTAAGGTTATAGGAGCTGTTCCAGACGCGTTTAATGTTGTTGTGGGTTCGAAGTTATTAAAATTCAATGAAGAAATAGACAACGCCTACAATGCATCGATTATCGAAGAAAAAGATGGATACTTACTGATTTTTAGGCATGATTTTACAACTTTGTTTTCTAAGCGGCCGCTCTTGAAAATGATGTATTTAAACAAAGGTTTTGAGCAGGTTGGCTCTATTAGGACGATTGATTCATCTGCCAAACTTCCGGAAGACGCTCGTGTGCACCGCCTGAACGGTGAACTGCTTTTAACCTACAATGATGATGCATTGAATAATAAAATGAGACGTCTTTTTTGCGGAAAGCTTGATATTAACGCAGGTTGCCTCCTCGGCGGGCAGCAGTTGGCGCCAAAAGATATCACATTGACACCCGTTGAAAAAAACTGGGTTCCCTTTGAATATCCTGAAAACGGTGGGGCATTACATTATATTTATTCAACATCGCCCTATAAAATTATTAAAGTTGATAGTAGCGACTTGTGCTCGGCAACAACAGTGTGTTCTATGCCATCCGAGAAGCTTGATGCCATCTGGGCAAAAAACGAGTGGGGAGAGATCAGAGGCGGAACCCCAGCGCGCCTCGTTGATGGCGTTTACATAACCCTTTTCCATTCATGGAAATACCATCAGGAGCAGAAAAGTTATTATTATGTGATGGGTGCCTATATTTTTCAAGATCAGCCTCCATTTAAAATTCTTGCAATTACCCCAAACCCAATTTTTTTCAAAAACATATACTCTGCCCGACACAGGGTAAAAAACTTGCATGTGCTTTTCCCTACCGGCTTTGCAATAGAAAGAAAGAATAACAAGGTTCTTTTGCATGTATCGTGTGGAGAAAATGACACATCAGTGCGTATTGTTTCTATAGATAGAGATGCATTATTAAAGTCGATGGTACTTGTCTAATCCGTAATTATTCGAAGGAGAGATTCATGGTAGTAAAGTATGGTACTGGCGCATTCGTTCTTTTACATATCTTCTATTCTTTTCAAACATGCTCTGCAAGCGCGCCACTTGATAAGATTTCTAAGATTAATCTAAAAGAGGCTACCCGTTCATTAAATCTGGCAATGCCCTCTGATGCAGAAAAATTTTATAAAGAAGCAGATAAAGTTGATGGATGGTTTGATAAGCGGCTTATGTTTTTCTATCTTTTGATTGATAAATTCCAGGAAGAAAACGGCATTGTAGGAAATTTGGGCGAAATAGGTGTTTGGCAAGGCAAATCATTTATTCCATTGCTACAACTTGCTAAAAAACATGAATGTGCTTTGGCCGTAGATTGTTTTGAGGCATATGAATTTAATCGCGACAACTCTGGTGGCGTTTGTAACTATCAAGGTTTTAACAATAACGTTAAAAAATATTGCTCAAATCATGACAGGCTTAAAATAGAAAAAGGCGATTCTGCAAAGCTTTCACCGGAAGTCTATCTTCGTAAGGTTGAAAATGGTAAAGGCTTCAGAATGTTCAGTATAGATGGATGCCATGAAGGGGATACAACCCTTATTGATATGGAAAATGCATATAAATGTTTGGTCGATGGTGGCGTTATCATGATGGATGACTACTTTCACTTTTGTTGGCCAGGGGTTTCAGAAGGTGTTAATGCCTTCATGAATAAAAATACTAACTGTTTAAAGCCATTTTTGATTGCCCTAAACAAAGTGTTTTTTGCACAACCTGACTACGCAAAAAAATACTTCGATAAAATCAACGCAGCGGCTATTCCAAACATGAGGATTAAGAAGTTTTTCAATGTTGAAACATTGATTTACGATCCTCAGGCTTAATTATAATAGCTTTGCATTTATCGGCTGATTGGTTTGTCCCTAGGATGATCTAATCAGCCGTTTTTCATGAAGGTAATTTGTAGCTCACCCGGCGAATGATTTCAGGCTGAAATGTTTCCTTGTTAAATACAAAGCCTGTTTACGTTTTGTCAAAATATGTTATTCTGTAAGCATAATGGCTCGAAGGATATTATGTGGAGGAATATAATGAATCTGAGATTTTTTATTATTAGTTTATTCTTATCGATTGCTACCAGTGCCAACATGGTGCCAGTTTTCTGCGCCGTATCATCTGAGTATCCGCAAGAAATACAGCAGGCGAGCGTTGATGCCTTGCCCCAGGCAGACCAAACCGCGTGGCTTTCTGTTGTGACAATACTCAAGCGCGGTGGCTATTCAGTTGAGCAGATAAAAAACATTATTAAATCGTTGCAGGAAAAAGGATGCAATGTTCAGGACCTTCAAAATGAAGAATACATTCTTGAGCAGGCGAAGGAAATAGTTAATGCGAATAGACTTTACAAGTTAAAGATAATTGCTGGTGTAGCTGCCGGTGTTGCGGTTGTTGCGGGTATTGCATATTATTGTAAATATCGTAGGAGTGAACTTTCGGTAGAACAAAGGATTAAACGAGCGGAAGAGCTTATAAAAAAACAGCAAGAAAAAGTTAAAAAAGAAAAACGCGATGGTGAGGTTGCTCTGTTAGAAGATGATGCGCTTGGATGTGCTATTTGTTACGGTACTTCATCTGATGAAGATGCACGCATATTGCCATGTAATCATGTGTTTCATCTTGATTGCTTAGATCAATGGTTTAATAAACAAGGGGCTTTATACCGTGATTACGATCATGGGGATCGCAAGATGCAGGCTCATACCTGTCCAGTGTGTCGAGCCCCCTTCACACAAGACTCTTAATTGACTCCCCTTCCCTCTCAGCTAGACTACAGAAATCAATAAACTTTTACTGTAGATAAAGCGATGAAGGGATTTTTATGGTACATGACGTTGCAATTATCGGTTCTGGTCCTGCCGGCCTGACCGCGGGGATTTATTCTGCCCGCGCAAAACTGAATACACTTGTTATCGAGGGAAGTCTTCCTGGTGGGCAGCTTATGAATACAGCAGCAGTTGAAAATTGGCCGGGAATGGTTACCGTCAACGGACCTGATCTTATGATCGATATGCGCAAGCAAGCTGAAGCGTGTGGTAGTGTGTTTAAATCGGGCAGCGTTACCAGTGTCGATTTCTCGTCGCTTCCTTATAAATTATTTCTCGATGATGAAACAGTTGTTCAAACCAAATCAGTTATTATCGCAACCGGATCAATCAACAGAAAACTTGGATGCCCCGGTGAAGCTGAATACTTTGCCAAGGGCGTTTCAGTCTGTGCAACCTGCGATGCCCCCTTTTATAAAGATAAAGATGTTGTGATTGTTGGTGGCGGTAATTCTGCGGTTGCCGAAGCCTACCACATTGCTCATTTTGCGCGCAAAGTCACCATTGTTCATATTCATGATGCTTTAACAGCCAATGACCCACTCAAAGACAAGGTGCTGGTTGATCCAAAGATTTCAATTATTTACAACGCAACGGTTAAAGAAATTGCCGGCGATGGCATGAATGTGACGCATGTTATGGTTGAAGATCAGAAAACGAAACAGGTTGCAAACGTTTCGGCGTCTGGTGTTTTTGTGGCAATCGGGTTTCATCCCAACACAAAATTTTTGAGCAACAATCTTGAAATTGATCAGTACGGCTACCTGGCGCGCAAAGGCAACACAGCAACAAGCAAAGAAGGCGTTTTTGCTGCAGGCGATGTGACTGATTATTTTTATCGTCAAGCGATTACATCATCTGGTGCCGGATGCATGGCCGCGCTTGATTGCCAAGCGTATCTTTCTAAGAGCAAGTAAAATTTATATTTTCTCAAGAACTTGGGCGACAAGCTGTTTAAGCGGTTTGTCGCTGGTGATGCCAGCAGCATTAACATGTCCGCCGCCGCCGAAGTGTCGCGCGAGTGCGTTAACGTCGGTTTGTTTAGAGCGAATTGAAGCTTGCGTTTCGCCCTTTTCATTTTCATAAAACACCATGGTGATGTCGATCCCTGAAAGTTGCGATAGAAAATTACTAAAGCCGACAAGACTTGTAAGCGTAAGCTTTTGCTGGCGTAAATCTTCTTGGGAGATGGCAATCCATGCCGCTTTTTTATCGGGCGTTATGGTGATGTTGCCAAGCAGCTGGCCCCAAAAAGCAATAATGTTTACGTCGCGATTTTCAGTGAGTTCAGCTTTGACGGTGAATAAATCTGCCCCCCGTTCCATGAGAAGCGCGGCGATGTGGAGTGTGCGTGGAGTTACTGCATTTGTTTGAAAGATTTGGCTGTCAGATAAAAGGCCCGCCAGTAAGCACTCGGCAACATATCGATCGACCAGTTTCTCGTCCCATGCATGTATGATGAGAAATAAGTCCTCGCAGGTGCTGGAAGAATTCTGGCTTACCAGATTGACGGTGCCATTGATGGCATTGCACACATGGTGGTCGATGTTGATGAGGGGGATTGTGGCAAATAATGGATGGAAATAAAGGCGAGCATAGACCGAAATGTCGCAGGCGATAATAAGGTCAGGGGTTTGATTATGAGCATTGATAATAATATTTTTGGGTTGGCGTTTAAAATCAAATTCAGCTTTATTCGGATAGATCGTTTCGACTGATTTTCCTAATTTTGTGAGCAGATGATCAAGCGCGGCACAGGCTGAAACACAGTCACCGTCTGGGTCTTTGTGGGTAAGCAGCGTTATCTTTTGTGCCTGCATGATGAGTTGCCACGCTTGGGCGATGGCATCTTTGCTAAGCGATTCATTTTGAATAAGCTGATTCATAGGTCCTTTCGATTACTTTTTTTTGATAAGCACCACCTCTAAGTACCCGTATTTTTTTTACCTCTGAAGCACTGTCGTTTTTTACATCTGTTACATCAATAATGGTGGAAGCTACCGGATTGGAATTCTCGTTTTCATCAGTGATAACGTATGCAACTGCGTCGATAAGCGCTCGATCAACGTCAGCTAAGCAATCTGGTGGCGGGCAATTGCTGCGGTTAGCGCTTGGTGCAAAAATTCCAGGGATAGTCGTGAGTAATTTTTGCAAACCTTGGTGTGCCGGGCAGCGCAGCGCAATGGTTCCGGTAGTCGAAACAAGAAACGGTGTAAGGTTCGGATGCGCTTTGAAAACAATGGTGAGCGGTCCTGGCCAGCAGTGTTTTGTCAGTGCTATGATGCCACAATTAAGCGTTGTCGGGTCGATGAACGTGAAAAGCTCTCGAGCTGCAATCAAAATTAAGAAAGGTTTATCGCCGCGATCGCCTTTTAACCAACGAAGCTTCTGAAAGCCTACCGAAGTGATCGAACCGAGGAGTCCAGGAACCGTGTCGGTAGAGGCAATAATAATTTCTCCTTGTAACAATGCCCCCTTTGCCGTCGTTATTGTTGTATCATTCTTCCAGGAGAGATTTTTCTGTTGATGAGACAGTGCTTCTTTCATTATGTAATGCTTCGCCTGATTATTGATTAATACAAGTTTGACAATTCATCTAATATTCCATATATTTGATATTACAATAATAAAATTAAAGTGTACATGATATTTATGAAAACGTCGTCCACTTGAGAGAGAAAAACTAGAAAGGTTTGGCATGATTGCGACGGAGCTTAGTAAAAAAAAGATAACGATTCCGATGGATAAAATTCGGAACTACAGTGAAGTTGTTGAATACCTCGATGCTTTGGTGCAAGAGGATTATGGACAACAAGTTGTTGAGCGTATGCATGCGCTTGATAAGCTTTTGGGAAATGTTTCCAACAAGATTGATACTGTTGTTGTCGGCGGAACCAACGGCAAAAGTTCAACGATTCATTTTGCATCTAAGCTTTTGAAAAAAGAGGGTTTTAGAGTTGGCG
>JBAYHB010000074.1:0-6868 GCA_041666365.1 Candidatus Babeliales bacterium
TCCCCACAAACCGCATCTCAAAGCAACCAGCGAGAATCGAATAGTTTTACGCAACGCAACAGGCTCAAAGATTTCTTAGCCAATAACCCCGCAATCGCTCTGAATAATAACTCCAGTGATAAAGCCGACGGAAAGGATACATCATGTTGCTAGAGATCTTTTTACCTGAAAAAGTTGGCCGCAGGCGCATTCTCTCTAAAAGAATTCTTGGCGTCGCCTTGCATGAAAATATTGTTACGATTACCCAAGTATTTGCACGACCATCTAAAACGGTTCTTGAAGGCTTTTATAAACAAGCAATTGAACCGGGAACAGATGAAACAGCTGATGCGCGCACCGTTGATGCTATAAAAAAAGCAATCGCTCAAGTTAAAAAATTCGATCACATTCGTATCGCCGTTCCTGCTTCAATGGTCCTTTTCAAAGAGCTTGAGCTACCGTTTATTGATCAAGAAAAAATCCGCATGGTTCTTGATTATGAAGTAGAATCAATGCTTCCGTTTGATTTA
Source organism: Candidatus Babeliales bacterium (assembly GCA_041666365.1). Classification (GTDB taxonomy): domain Bacteria; phylum Babelota; class Babeliae; order Babelales; family RVW-14; genus JBAYHB01. Next base: position 510 of record JBAYHB010000074.1, read on the forward strand.
AATGACGCCGTCATTGATTTTATTGTTACTAAAACCAATCCTGAAAAGAAAACCTCTCAATTACTTGTTGCGGCAATTCGCAATCAAGATCTCCAAACTATGTTGGCGCTCTATCAACAAGCAGGGTTAGAGCCTGAAGAGATAACCGTCGACCTTTTCTCTCTTTATGGTTTGTATGAACAGATTCCTGAGTACACAAAACTTCCTCACGCCACGGCGCTTGTTGATTTGGGATCACATTCAACGCGTATTGCATTTTTGAATAACGGCGAAATGCGACTAACTCGTTCCATGCCGCGTGGCGTAATGACCGTTTTTAAAGCGATAAGCGATGAACTTTCAATGCCCATTGATCAAGTTGCGCTCAAACTAAGCACGACCGGCTTGCTCGTCCATGGCGATGACAATTTTGTTCGATCAGCTCAAAAGCATATGATCAATTTCCTCAATGATATTCAATTCACGCTCAACTCTTTCAGCCTCAAATTGAATTTTTATGATGGTGTCAGTAAAATTCTCTTCTTTGGTCAAACTGATCAAATAAAAGATTTGATGGCTTTTAGTTCAGACACGTTACAAATTCCATGCGAAACATTTAACGGTAAAAAAATTTTTGAAAACACCACGATAAAAAATAAGCTCAAAGATCAGCCTGATAACTGGTCGCTCTATGCCCTCTCACTTGGCACTGCGATTCCATCTGAGCAACAAAATACCTTTGATCTTCGAAGAAAAGCCTTTGCGCTTGCTCATAAAGCCCTTGTGACACAACAATTAATAACCGCTGCGGTCTGCATATTGGCTGTCCTGCTTACCGTAAGCATCAATGGCTATCTTGACCTACGGTCCCTTGAGCGCGAAGCGGAAAAACGTGAAACGCATGAAATTAATCGCATCAAAAATAGTGGTATTTTTTCAAAAAGCTCTTTCCCCAAAAAGCCTACATTGCAAAGCCTTGTAAGGGATACCCAGAAGCTAGCACAAGAAAAGCAAGCCTTATGGGAACCATTTGTACAACATAATACTCACCCACTTGAAGTGTTGCTTGAAGTCACACGTATTATCAATAAAAAACAATTTGACACAACCATTGATGCTGTCGATTTTATAGCCGATCGGACGAAACAAATGCCTATCATCGAAGTCAGTGGTTACTTTAGATCGAAAACCGGCAGCGACCATTTTATCCACTTTACTAAAGACTTTGAAAATCGCTTTAAAGAATCTAACCTTCTCAGGCTTGTCGATGACATAGACACACGGCAGGCGGAAGAAAACGGAGTTAAATTTACAGCAAAATTAACCCTCCATGATGAGAAATAACTATGGAAGTACTTGTAAAACTTGTAGCCTTTATCCAACAGATGGGCAAAAAAGAATTCGAGCGTTATCTAGGCATTACGCTTGGCAGCGTCATAGTGCTAACGGGCATTATAATTTATTCGATCCATTGTAAGAGCGAAGATTTAATAGACAGAATGAAACGCACCGACATCTTTGCCCAAAAAATATCTACTATCCTGACAACGTATGAAAAAATGAAAACAGAAGAAGATAAATATCAAAACATGATTGAAAAGCATAAAGACTTTACGCTCAATGGAACATTTGAACAGCTGTGCCGCGAACAGAATATTACGCCGGAACCGGGTTGGGTCTCACGCACCGATAGCATCAATGAGAAGTTTGACGAAATATCGCTGCCAGCAACCTTTAAAGGGCTAACAACGGAAAAATTAGTCAATTTTCTTGATGCGCTCGATAAAAAAGAGCTTATCTATGTAAAAGAGGTAAAGATTAAAAATACCGGATCCAAACAAATTTCCTGTGAAATAACGATTGCAACAAATAAATACAAAGCGAGTTTTGAGTAAAGGGGTTTCCTTATGATACCAAAGTTCGTACCCGTTCGACTTCTTTCGCCAAAGGCTCAATTCGCTCAGGGCGAACGGACAGAACTTTTGAATTTCGTTCGTGGTGAGCGGAGCGTTAGCGAAGTCGAATCCATGCGAACGTTATTAAAAACATTATATAGGGGTTTCATTTGCCCCCTGTTCTTTTTATCAACACTGTGTGCCACACAATCACAACCCGTAGGTCAACCTCAACAACCTCAGATGCTTACGCCAGATGTTTCGTTCCAGCAAACATCAACGCTCCCTTTTCTTGCAAGCGATACTCCTGTCCCCACCGGACAACAACCGGTAGTGGGGCAAGTTCAAACGCCCTCTACCCCTGGCGAAAAAAAAGACAAAGATGATGATGCCAACATCTACCTCAACTTTGATAACGCATCACTTGCAAGCATCGTTAACTACATGGGAGAACAGAAAAAAATTAATCTCCTGCCGCACAAAGATCTTGAAGGCGTCAAGGTCTGCCTCTCTACACGCAAACCACTAACCCTTGAACGAGCATGGAACGTTATGCTCACGCTCCTTGAAATGAACGGATTCAGCATGATCAAAGTAACAACAAAGAAGGGTGGCGACCTCTATCGCATCGTTTTAAACAGAGAAAATGGTCAAACGCCACTTCCTACCTATTCATCTGCTACGGGAACTGAACCTGAACAACTTCCTGATACTGACATCGCCATTCGCTATGTTTACTTCTTTAAAAACATCAAAGCAGAAATGGCCCAGAGCATCATAAGCAGAATGCTTGATGACGGCGCAATCATCGTTAATAACACACTTAATCTGGTGATTATTAAAGAAAAAAGCTTGAGCATTAAAGCGGCTATGAAGATTGCCAAAGAACTTGATAGTGGTGGCCTGCGCGAAGCAATTGAGATGATCCCATTAACATGGGTCAGTGCAGAAACCGTTGAAAAATTGTTCAAAGATATTTTGTCACCCAACGGAGAGGACAACAATAAGACGATAAAATTTAATACGTTCGGCCAAACCGAGAGCAACTACTTTTCATCAAGCACTAAAATTTATCCTGAACCAGTAAAAAATATGGTTATCCTGTTGGGCGATAAAAAGCATATCGACAAAATACGCGAGTTTATCTACAAAAATATTGACGTACCTATCGATACCGCTGAATCGCGCCTCCACATAAAAGAAATCCGTTACGCCAAAGCTGAAGACATAGCTCCACTACTGCAAGACATTATAAAATTAAAAACAACATCGGACAAATCAGCAGTTGCTGAAGGTGGGTATAAAGTATTTGAAGATGTCATTGTTTCAGCTGAACGTGCAGACACTGACCAACAAACAGGGCGCGGTGGCGGTAACCGCCTCATCGTTGCCTGCAACAAAGAGGATTGGAAGCGCCTAGAATCGTTCATAGAAAAAATTGATAAACCCCAGCCCCAAGTTGCCATCGAAGTTATGCTCGTCAACGTAGAACTGAGCCAGGACAAAGAACTGGGCGCACAAGAGTGGGGTTGGATGGGCAAAATGCCCAAGGGCCTAGCCTCAGTCAATGGCCTTGAATTTCTTAACTACAGCAGCGCAGCTAAAACCCAAACTGCCCCGGGGAATAATTACATGCAATTCGCCCAAGATCTTTATCAGGGGGAGTTCTGCGCCACGCTTGGCAGTCCACAAAAAAGCAATATTTGGTCAATCATTCTTGGTTATTTTAATACACAAAATTCCCACGTCATCGCCCAGCCATCAGTTGTAGCAAACAATAACCAACCGTGTATCGTTAACATGTCGACAAATTATCTTGTTGACGGTCCTTTGGCAACATCAAAAGGCGAACTTTCTCAGGTACAGAAAGTAAATTTCACTGCATCAAACAGTATTCAAATAACACCACGCATCAATCACTCAGATGTCGTTGATCTGAAAATCGACATTTCATATGAGGACTTGGCAGGTGATATCATGTCAAAAACTATTCGAAAGATGTCAACCAAAGCAAGCATGGCAACGGGCGAAGTACTTGTACTGGGTGGTTTAACCAAGAGTGATCTTACTGAATCGCTTTATAAAACGCCAATTCTTGGCGACATCCCCATCATTGGTAACCTCTTTAAGAGCAGGGTAAAGAAAAAAGTGGAAAGTAACCTATATATTTTCATCAGGCCGAGCATTATCCATCCACGCTTTGAAGGCAACCCGGACGAATACACGCAACTTAAACTCGATTATGCCAAATACCAGATCATGAAAAACGATAGCTATGTTACAGAAAAAGACCCTATCCAGCGCTGGTTCTTCAAGCCTTCGAATACAACAGTCAAACAAAAACTGGCAGACTACGCCCAAGGCGTCCTGAGGCCAATTGATAACTACGCCTACGGCATGCGCCAACCTAAATCGGTCAACATTCAGGAAGATCCTTATTTCAAAAGCTCCGACGACCTTGAACGCTTCAAACAACGCCGTGAAGAACGCAGAAGGCGCCAAGCCACCCTTGCTCAAGTTGCCTCAGAAGAATAAACCCTGCAAGGTTAAATATATCGATTTGCTGGACATTTCTTAACGAACCATGCAAATTGGAAGTGGTCGTTCCAAATTACAAGGTTAAGGGGTAGGTTTATGTTAAAAAGGCCATATTTTTTCGAACAAATAGCGTTTCAATATAAAATCCATTCAGTTTGTGGTTTATTAGGCCCACGCCAAGTGGGTAAAACAACCCTGGCAAAACTCTTTGCACAGCAGTTTCCAAGCGTCCATTTTATTGATCTAGAAAACCCTCTTGATCTTGCACGGCTCGAAAACCCGATGCTCACACTTTCAAATATTCAAAGTGACTTAATCGTTATCGATGAAATTCAAATGCGACCAGAGCTTTTCCCTGTCTTGCGAGTGCTTGTTGATGAAAAACCTCGTAAATTTTTAGTCTTAGGAAGTTCATCGCGCGATTTATTACGACAATCATCTGAAACACTGGCCGGCCGCATTGGCTATATTGAATTATCGCCATTTTCATCAGTTGAAGTTGATGGCATTCAAAAACTTTGGTTGAGGGGCGGTTATCCAAGGTCATATCTAGCGGACACTGATCTTGAAAGCTACACCTGGCGGCAAACATATATCTCGACATTCATGGAACGAGATATTCCTAACCTTGGCTTTGATATCCCGCCCGCACAACTTCGCCGCCTTTGGATGATGCTTGCACATAACCATGGCAATATTCTTAATAGCTCTGAACTAGGGGTCTCGCTTGGGATAACACACCACACCGTCCGCAAGTACATAGAGATTCTTGCTGGAACCTTTATGGTCCGGATTCTTGACCCATGGTTTGAAAATATAAGTAAACGCCAGGTTAAGTCTCCCAAAGTGTATATACGCGACAGCGGCATTCTCCATACGCTTGTTGGCGTACATTCTAATGATGAACTTCAGGTTTTTCCACGCCTTGGCGCATCGTGGGAAGGGTTTGCCCTGGAAGAAGTCATACGATTATTCCATGCCCAACCAGAAGAGTGTTTTTTCTGGTCAACGCAAAGTGGGGCCGAACTTGATCTTTTACTTATTAAAGATGGGAAACGGCTTGGATTTGAATTCAAATATTCAGATGCCCCACGTCTTACCAAGTCAATGTTTACAGCGTTAAACGATCTTAAACTTGATCATCTCTATGTTATCCACCCGCATAATCAAACCTTCCCGCTTGCGGATAAAATAACAGCACAGGGACTCCCTATCCTCTCACACATCAAAATCTAAAACGCCTTTGAAGTGTGCGCACATAATTCAACAGCCCACCCCCCCAACAGCCAAATCGTTTCAGCCTGAAAACCACACCGCCTCTTTTTTACCAAAATAGCCCTTACCAATGACCGATTGACATAAAAATGGGGGGGGTAAAATAGGTCTATTGTAAATTGCCAATAGAAAGGATTGCCATGAAAAAGATCATTTTTGCGTCATTTTTACTTGTCGCCTCCGTACATGGTCAAGGCGCTGACGCTCTGACTCAACAAGAAGATCGTGCGCTCGAACAGATGGGTTCAGAAGAGACCAATAACAAGATCAACGAAACCATGGAGACTATGCAAAACCTATGGGCTCCTATTAGCGCCAAAGAGAGAGCTGACTCCATGGATGCATTCTTCGGTCTTTCATTATGGTTCCGCATGTTACCATTCAAAATAGCAGGATTCTCGAAAGATTTTACAAAAAAAACTCATGCTGGTCAGCATCTACTCGCTGCAATTCCATTCTTTACTCAATTACTTTTTGATGCTTTCGATGTCTACACAGCTTATAGGAATAATCGTGAAGAGCTCGTTGAACTTGAAACTATTGAGCATTTTATCAAACATGCATCGCAAGAAGAAAAACAATACATCCGCGTCTTTGTAGAAGAATTCGCACAAAGCGCACCCGATGACCAGGCTATTCAAAGGGTTTGTGGTAAAGAGAAAAGTTTTCTCA
>JBAYHB010000075.1:0-6818 GCA_041666365.1 Candidatus Babeliales bacterium
AGAAGAATCTATCAGACGATCTAAGATGAAAAAAGTAGATTCTGAAATCACGCGTTTTGATAGAATTCTACAGGCTTTTTCCCAAGTTGTTGCCTAACTCCTGTATATAGCCTGCAAGACTTCTTACCCCTTTCATTGCACCGGTCTTCGCTTTAATTTTTTCATAGCACGGGATAAGCCGCCGAGCAAGAGTTCCATCAACTCCTGAAGATGGTAAACATTCAAGAAAAGTCTTGGCAAATGACTGTACGCTTACCCATTGTAAAAGCTTTGTAAGAGCGTTAGGAGTCAGTTGATTATAACGGGACTGTCCAGAGCCATCATCGATAACTAGCTCATTAGAATTGATACCAACCAGCTCATTCAAAAATGTTTTGATCGTTTCAGAGCCATGTTTCCATGAACCAATACGTTCTGAAGCCTCTGCTCCAACTTTTTTAAAGAGAGTATCGGCATAGAGGTTGTCAGAGGTTTTAAGCATGTGGGCAGTAAGCACTGAAAGAGGTTCTGATCGATGTGAACATAGGCATATGGTTTGCTCAGGAGCCTTTTTTACAGAACAAAGCTCACTTATCGAAATGTCATATTTCCTAAAAAGCGTAAGCGTTTTTTTACCGATATTTGTGAGTACGGCCCGTGAATCGATAGTCTCTTCGTTCTTCAATCCCTGATTGCGATCTACGATAACTGCAAGCAAAGGGCTTTCAAGATCTTCAAAACATTTTCCAGAGGGAAACGGTACTAAATCGTATGCAAAGGCATCAATGTGAAGCGCTCCTATAATTTTTTTGATACCTTTGCTAGCAACTTCTTTTACCATTTTCTCTACATCCCCAGAAGAAAGGGTTGGGTCACCACTTCCTCTTAAATATATATTCCCGTCAAGCGTATCACCCTTAATTTCCCCATCCGTAAGAAATTCTGTTCCGAAAGTAAAGTCTTTACCCAAGTAATGAAATGCAGCCGCGGCAACAATAAGTTTATTGGTACTTGCGGGAAGGCAAAGATGGTATGCACAGCGCCGATAAATATCATGCCCTGACATTGTCGTTATTTTTAACCCGATAAATAGGTTAGGGTTAACACGCTGTATGATACTCTCGATTTTAGCAGCTATCGATTCCGTGTCTGCCGGTGACAGTAATGATTTTTGAATTTCCTGCACAGTGGCACACAGCTGCCCTACAAAGAATACCGTGACATACAAAAAATAAACGTAACCCTTTACTAATTTCATGACAACCCTCGTTCTCCAAAAATACTGAATCTTCAACACCTCTATCACTTTATCAAAAGATGACCAATCATGTACCTAAAATCTACAACCTAACTGCGAATATCTGGCAGATTCCATTGATCCTTCAATGCGTTAAAAACTGCAACCGGGAATTGCGCCAGCACCGGTTTTTTATCAGGATCGAGCCAACTGATAACCGATTGTACCTGCTCGCGGGCAAATGCCGTGCAACCCCACGTCGGACCATTATTTACTCTCCATGGCTTTACGCACATTGCCATCACACTGTTTCAAGAGTGCCTCTGCACCATCACGAGCAATTCCACGTTTATGCATCACAAGCGCCGTTTTTATACTTCTGCCGCTTTTTTCAAAAAGATCCTCTGTAACTCCTTCATCAACGCCCAAAATTATTTTTATGATTCTCTTTGCCCGCTTCACAAGTTTTTTGTTGCACGGCTTGAGGTCAACCATCAAATTCCCAAAGACTTTGCCCCTTAAAATAAAAGCTGTTGTTGTAATCATGTTCAGCACCATTTTTGTGGCGGTTCCAGCCTTCAGTCTGGTTGACCCTGTAACTACCTCAGGACCAACATTGGGAGCAATGAAACAATCGACAACATTTTTATCTTGATTGTTGGGATTGCAGGTCAAACAGATGGTAAAACAGCCACACTCCTTGGCATAGTTCAGTCCTGCAGAAACATAGGCAGCGGCTCCAGAGGTAGAGATACCGCAGGCAACATCATTCTTTGTTATACCAACGTTTTTAAGATCATTAATTCCATCGGCGCTGCTATCCTCAACATTTTCAATTGCATTGCGTAGCGCATAATCGCCTCCCGCAATAATCCCAACAACCTGCTCAGACTGGGCAGAGAATGTTGGAGGACATTCGCTTGCATCCAAAACGCCGAGCCGGCCAGAGGAGCCTGCTCCAAAATAAATTAACCGCCCGCCCATTTTAAGCCGATCAGCGACAACGCTTGCCGCGCGAGCTATTTCAGCAACATACGGGGCTATTGCGGCGGGAATATTGTGATCCTGTTGATTCATGAGCGTAACGATTTCTACTGACGACAAGGCATCAATGTCTTTTGTCGCTTGATTTATCTGTTCAGTGACACTCAACGGTACATTTTGACCCAATAAAGAACTGGCGAACAAAATGGTGACAAATACCTTATTTAATTTTTGTTGCATACAAGATTCTCCTTTTTTTATAGTGGAAGAGTTGAAGACTAATGCCGCTATTTCAAAAATATAGGATTGCCCAACGTTAAATCAAGCGTTAGGAAAAAGGAGATGTAGCTATGAAAAAATTGTTATCACTGTTTGTTCTTTTAAGCGCTGCGCCAACAAGCCAAGCCGAATCAGTATCAAGACAACTATTCGATATGAAAAAACTGTCTATTTTCTCAAGTATTATGCTAACAAGCCAAACTGGATCAGTGTTAATGCAATCAATAGCAAAGGCAATACAAGGTTCTGAGTATACAATCTGTCTTGATGGCGGAGGATCAAAAACAGAGATGCAGGTTTTGGATAAAAATCGCAAAGCGGTTCAGCTAAAAAACAAAGACACCATCTCTGATAGAATCTGCGCCCCCGGGTCAAATATCAATACTGTTGGCGACAATGGCGTCCTGGCAGTGCTGCAAACACTTCTTAATGAAACAATGCTTGAAGACACAACCATTTCATTGGCTTCGATTGCCGCAAACTGCTCCATCGTTGGCGGTTTTGCTGGCGCAGAAACGCAAGAGGCTAAAGAAAGTATTACTAATCTCATAAAGAAATTTGGTTTTAACGCAAACACCATTGTTGTGGCAGGTGATGCTGAGATAGCGCTGGAGTTTGCTAGCGATAACGGCATTATCCTCATCTCGGGGACCGGATCAGTGTGTTTTGGTAAAAACTACGGAAAGTTCTTCCGAGTCGGCGGGCTAGGAAGATTAATTGGTGACGAAGGCAGTGGTTACCAAATTGGCCTTGCAGGACTTAAGGCGGCCCTGGAAGATGAATACGGATGGGGCAAAGCTACAACGCTCAAAGAAGCAATCAAAAAACATTTCAATCTTACTGAACTAAAAAATATAATTCGCCCTTTTCACAGTGGAGAGGTATCGCCAGCTCGCATAGCCGCCATTGCACCAATTGTTTTTAGTCACGCTGAAGAGGGGGATTGTTGTGCAATAAACATAATAGACACGATGGCAAGCAATTTAGGCACTTTGCTGGCAACAATGGTGCAAAAGGGTAAGTTTAATTATTGTAAACTCTACTTTTTGGGCGGAACATTTAAAAATAAAAATGCTGACCAGTTTATAAAAAAAATTATTAATGCTGCAAAAATTGATATTCCAAAGATTGAAAGTTGGCCGGCACATAACATTTCGGAAGAAAATCCAACTATGTTGGTCGTATGGAAAGCGCGATACTTGGAAACTATATCTTTCTAAGCGGAAGCAACAAGCGTCTGGGGATCGAATTTGTAATCTTTTATTTCTTCTTCCAGATACACATAATGAATTCCCTTGAATGGAGTATTGCGTGCGCTACACGCCTGCTGAACTCCCTCAACATTTTCCTTGCGATCGTCCATAAAAAAAATCGATTGCGGGACATGCTTAATCTGTTGTAAAAAAGCGAAAAGGGCTTCACCCTTATTATTGCTGCCGCAGAAAAGAAAACCCTTTTTATAATCACAAAACTTTTTTTCTGAGACCAGACTAAAATGAATATCATCCTGCCACGGCGCATTTTTGGTAAAGTCAAAATCGATATTTTTAATCTGTTTAAAGGTTTGGTCAATAATGGTACGGGCGGTTAAAATTAATATTCGACACCCACTGGCTTGGACTTTTTTAAGAAATTTCAAGGTTCGCTCGTCTTCAACAGGCTTGATATCTACTGTTTCATTAATTTTACTGTAGCTTGGATAGATGATTTTAAACGCATCTTTATACTCAATCTTGAGCTGTTTTATAAAATAGGCAACCCCAGAACGAACCCATTCATCTCCTCCAACGCGATCGGGAGAAGCAGGTCTGAAGAGAGTATTATCAAAATCAAAAACAACCAGATCGTACGGCGTCAATGTCGTAACGTATGATTCAAGATCGCACACTGAATGGCAGGGCGTAATTCTTGTGTCCGCTACAGTCGAAACAATTTGGTCGTTAAGCGCTTTTCGGGAATCAGCAAAACTATATGTCAGGAAAAAGCCAAAAGCGGCACAACAAACTATACTTTTTTGAACGTACTTTTCTATCATGTGAAGCCTCGCTTACTTACTATTGTATTCTGTCATTTACGAAAACTACTATCCACACACTAACCTATCAGGGAATGAGGCCTACCGGCAAGTCCTATAACGCGAGACAGGGCGGTTGCGGAAAGCTATAGTTCTGCTACGCTTTTCTTGTTGTGGAGGAGCTATAATCAATCAAAATCGTTACTTTATGGGGTTTTTTATGAAATTAAGCATAACTATTAATAAATCGTTACTTTTCTTGAGTCTTTTTATTGTTTCAACCCTTCCCGCCCGTGATGCATGGGATTGGAAGAACATCGATACATCAACAGTCGTTTTTGACACCAACAAAATGCTCTTCGGGGTAGCGCTCGCTGAATATCAAAACTCAGGCGCAACCAACCTTCCAAACTCAAACTGGGCACATTGGGAAAAACAACCAGGAGCTATCGAAAATGGCCAAACATCCGGCGTTGCATGTGACTTTTGGCACCTCTACAAAACAGACATCAACCTCATGAAAGACCTTGGATGCAACTCATGCCGTCTTTCAATTGACTGGAGCGCCATAGAACCACAAGAAGGAAAATTCGATGAAAGCGCGGTTCAGCATTATCATGATGTCATTGATTCCATGCTTGCAAAAGGCATCACCCCAATGGTCACGCTGCATCACTTCGTCCATCCACAATGGTTTGAGGCGATGGGAGCGTTTGAAAAACAAGAAAATCTTAAATTTTTCGTCCGCTTCTGCGTATTTGTTTTCAGTAAGTTCAGTTCAAAAGTTCATCTCTGGTGTCCAATCAACGAGTCCGGACCGCTTGCATTTCAAAGCTACATCATCGGGCATTTCCCACCAACCCTTGGCTATACTCATCTGGGCTTTAAATTTTCTTTTGGTACTGCAGGTCAGGTTCTTGGAAACCTTATGAAAGCCCACGTCCTCGTATACAACGCTCTTAAGCAAATGCCTAACGGTGACAAAGCTCAGATCGGCTTCAATCACCAATACCTCAATTTCGAGGGTTATAACGTATGGGATAAACCAATCGCCACCGTGTTTCGTTATACATTCAATACGGTTATTTTAGAGTTCCTTAAAACAGGCATTTTCCGTTATGATGCTTATGGTTTCAAGGCAACAAGAATCATTTATAAAGACATTCTTTCGTGCATTGATTTTATTGGGCTTAACTATTATTCAGAAGTGATCATTCGAGGCGGTGACGCTCGTTGCTATGACCATGAAGTCATGACCGACATGCAATACGCAATATATGCTGAAGGTTTTTATGCAGCTATCAAGGATCTTTCACAATTCAAAAAGCCAATCTATATCACTGAAAATGGTATTGGTGACGCCAAGGACGACCGCCGTGAAACATTTATCAAGCGCTACCTGTACGCTATGTCAAGGGCAATGCATGATTTTAATGCCGACATCAAGGGCTATTATTACTGGTCACTCATGGACAACTTTGAATGGGAACATGGACGTCTTCATAAATTCGGTCTCTACGAAGTAAACTTCGACACCCTGACGCGCACGCTGCGTCCTGGCGCTGCATGCATTAAACAGTTTTTCAAACCACTGCCCGCTTAATAAAAAATTCTATGCGCTTGCTCGCAGCTAGGTCCTTGTCATTGTTTGAGGAAATAGTAGGCGCACTAGAACTATTAACAGGCTTGTTATTTTTGGTTTCCTCAACATATGTATAGTGATATGCGTCACAAAAAATATTTTCTTTAATACAAGCTTCCATAACTCTGGTAACGTTTTGCAACTGATCATCGATGAAGCTTATTGATTTGTACGTGGACGTAGCTCCATTCTTTTTAAGAAATGCAATAAGCGCAGCACCCTTATCATTTATCCCATTCCCTTGGATAGATTCCCCACAAAAAAGGTATCCATTTTCGTAAGCAGCATAACCATGATCAAGGAAAAGAATACAACCATCATCGCATGGAGCATTTTCCGTAAGATCAAAACTAAAATCAATATCTGTATCAATATCATCGACCTGCTTGAATGTTCCTTCCATATGCCAGAGCGCCCGTGTCGTTAAAAACATTATTTTGCAGCCTTGCTCCTTGAGTGCCTTAACAAATTGTTTCGTTGCCTCGCCTTCGACTAAACTTATTTTTTTCTGTTGGTCTTGCACAAATATCGTTTCATCAAAATCGAATACTGCAAGGTTCCCTGGCCCTAACAACCCTGTGTAGAGACCCATCTGGTGGATCCCATGAATAGTAGTAAAGGTTGCAACAACTTTATTCTTAGCACTTTCGTTATTTTCACTACTACAAGCTCCTGGAAGAGAG
>JBAYHB010000076.1:0-6747 GCA_041666365.1 Candidatus Babeliales bacterium
CATCCCTTCTGCCTTTTCCTTGGTTCTTCCCTACAGGCAGGAGAATCGGAAGGACCATGACCGTACGGGCGCATGGCGCACACGTTGGACCCGGGTTCGACTCCCGGCATCTCCACCATCTGCTTTTTATCGTGTTCAGCAACCTTACAAAGCTCAAAGGGAAGCGCAAAACGTGCGGTTCCAAAACCTTTTTGCTTGTCATATGGCAAAACGCCAATGAAGGCGAGGTTTAAAACTGTACGTTTATCTTCAAAGCTATCGCTATTCCATAGTGCAGAGGGCTTTTGAATGAATCTACATGCTTCATTCACTGCGGTTCCAAAGTCGTATTTAGGGTCTTCTTTGTTGAACTTGCTAGCACCTAGTGCTTTTTGTTGTACCTCCAATTGCTCAACCTTGCTCTCAAGCTTACGGATCAGTGTTTTGCTATTAATATTGGTTACACGGTCACAAATCGCATTGATCTCTTTATCAATGCCCTCTATTCGCGCCTGACGAGCTTTGTCCTGTTCCACCTCGAGATCCATCCTTTTATCCCAAAGATCGCGTAGGACGGCCTCTACGAGTTTTACCGTGCCACGCTGAGGAGTCATGCGTGCAAGCAATGCTTCAAAGTCATTCTCTGTCTTCTCCTTACCCACGCTTTTATGCCGAAACGTGCAACCGCGTGTTGTACATCGATAGAATGCATATTGCTTTGATCTGCCTTTACTCCAACTTGCTGTCATTAATTTATTGCAATGAGCGCACGCTAAAAATCCACGCAGAGGGAAATCTTTATTGAGATCTTTTCGAAAAATCCTGCGTTTTGTCTCCCCTAATCTTGTTTCAATCTTTTTTAATGTATCAATACTGATAATTGCATCATGAAAACCCTGCCTCCTTGGAACTTGCCAAGGTTCATATTGAATAAAGCCTCCATAAAGAGCCGCTCGATTCAATAAACGAGTGGGTTGATCTGAATGCACGATGCCCTTGAAAACTGCACGATGAGCGAAGGATTTCGACACTAAGAATTTATTAATATCAGCGTCATTTTCAAAACGCCGACTTGCAAATCCTTCAAGGGCTTCTTGAATGATGCTTGCCTTTGGCTCATCACGACGCATTACTTTGCCATGAGCTGGCTCTTTATGGTTTTTATAACCTGGAGGAACATCGAAAGGCCAATATCCTTTTTCCAAGCGTGATTTCATGTTTTTCATTACCCTTACCCGATTTTCATTACGCTGATATTCAGCAGATCCAGCCATGATAGTCTCCAGCAATTTACCCATAGGAGACTTTTCTAACACCATAGAGACGCATTCTAATATCCCACTACGAGACTCAATTGCAGTCTTTAGCTGGAAATGTGCTTCTACATCTCTAGCAAAACGAGAAATGTCATCAATAAGTACGACAATCGTTTGCCCAGAGATAGCTTGTGATTCAAGAAAGTCTAAAAGCTTTTTCATGCCTGGCCTGTCTACAATACCTCCAGAAACTCCTTCATCTTTAAATACTTCAACCACTTCATAACCTCGAGCTTCTGCGTATTGTTTGCATCGTAGTTCCTGGCCAGCCAAGCCATGGCCTTCTGTTACTTGTCTCTCAGACGAAACCCGACAGTAAATGATTGCAATGATTTTCATCAATGCGTTCATTGTATCGTGGAATTTTGAAAATGCTGATCTAAGAATCTTTCTAGCCATACATACAGAGAGTCGCGTATTTTTTCGATCTCCTGATCCGTGAGATCAGGATTACCTAGGATATGCCGACATTCTTGGATAGAAAGCATTAGACACGACAAAAAGGCCGCGCTGCGCAGCAGAGCTTAGAGAAGCCTTGGGTCTAAAGACTGCCCTGTCAATTAGCGTGTTGCCTAGTGTCCACTTCTATTCCCTAAACTTCCGTTGATGATTTTTTTAAATATTCTAAAACTCAAAAGGAACAAGTTTTTACAAACAATAATATAATAAAGCTTATGACTTTTGGGTCTCTCAATCCCAGGCAGCAGCAGTTTTGTAAGTTGTACGCAACTTCGCAGGAATTTTTCTGTAATGGAGTGCAATCCTACATGCAGGCTTATTGCACAAAAAATAAGCAAATTTCCTACGGAGCTGCACGTACTGGTGCTAGTAAATTGTTAGCAAATGTTAGCATCAGTAAATATATCAATGAGCTACTTGAAGAGCAGGGATTAAATAACCAATTTGTTGATAAGCAGCTCGCAATGCTCATCACTCAACATGCCGACTTGAATTTAAAACTTGCTGCGATACGCGAATATAACAAAATCCGTGATCGGGGCATGTATGACACGGAAGAGTTCGCAAACAAAAAGATCACAGTTGTCCTACCAGGTACCTCAGCGCATCCACGTTTCACTCCTAAGCAAAATTAAAAAGCTCAATTAATCGAATTTGAGTAGCTTCCATAGAGGGATATCAAATCCATTTGCCAGTTTTTCCATAGTACTTAATCGCATGTCTCTTGGGTCGCTACCTTCGTAACGCTGATAATACTTATATTCCATATGACATTTTCTCGCAGCTTCCTCTTGGGTCAACCCACGCTCCAAACGTAGTTCTTTTATTCGCTGAGCTAATTTCTTTGTAAGTGTCGTCATCCAAAAAATTATCCTTTGTATTGGATCACCTTTACACCGTCATATATGACGGTGTAATCTCTTCTATATGACTAATTCATCAAAAAAGATGAATATTGGCTTTCTCGGTGCAGGTGGGAAGCTTGTCATTGATCACATGTTTCTTAGCTATTCACATCCTTATGGTCACAAATTCAAAGTGCCATCGAAGGATGTAGAAACGGTCATTGTAGATGACATAGGGTGGGGTAAGGCCAAGCTTAAAATCATTGGCCGTGGAACAGAGCTAGCAAGTGCAAAGATGCCAATACCTTGGGCAAATAAATGCCAAGAATGGATTCTTGAAAATAAATGATTATTTACGTTCTTATTTAGGATTGAATCCGTAGCTGATTTTCAGCAATAAGCTGCATGGGTAAAAGTGCAGGGAATGCTTCTAATATTTTTGCATAAAGATCGCCAGTTGAACGTTCTACTTGGGCTGAAACTATAAGTGCATATTTTACTTTAGTTCCTGCAAATCTCTTGCCTCGTCCTAAGGCATGTATGTGCATAATTGGATCCTTAATGCTGCTGGCTCTTTTGGACTTTTCTCTGCAATCAATAGTATCCCATTTCATGGTAGATCTAAGCTCCTCTTCAGTTGAAAAGGGGGCAGGTCCAGATTCACTAACGGGAAATGTACTTTTTTCCCATCCTTCCTCTAACAATCTTGCCTTTTCAGTGGGTTCGGCTTGGACATCTATAGTTTTCGTTTTGTTATCTTTCTCGAATTTGTATTTATGCGAATTAGGATAAAAAGAAACTTGCACCGAGGACGCTGTGTAATCATCGGGACTTAACGAGTCGACGGTCGTGCATATTGCTAATGTCCATGCAAATGTAACATTGCCCTGTACACCTGCATCATTAGACCAGGGAATTTTTATTTCAGTAAATTTACCAGGTATCAATTCGCCCCTATATATCAACGTATAAGAGTGCGGCGAACATGTAGTAATTTCCTGAATATCGCCAGCCATTGCTCCATGTCCTAACTCTATATTGTGTGAATTTGCATTTTTGATTATGCATGAATGTATTAAAACTGCTCTCGCAGTCAGAGCGTCTATTGCTGAATTACTGCGACCGATCAATTGTGCTGCGGCGCTTGCTACCAATGGTGATGCGAAGCTCGTGCCCCAGTTAAGCCATTTTTGATTAGGGGTAGTAGAAATTAGATGCATCGGGGTCCTATCACAGCCACCAAAAGCTGAAATATCTGGCTTAAGCTTGTTTCCTTCTCGCCCAGGTCCAATACAGCTATAAGGTGCTCTTTGTAACGTTCCGTTTATTTGTGTGTAAGCGCCAACACCCAAGGCATTTACCGCATCGGATGGTGATTGGATTCTATCTAAGCCAGCCCCTGCCTCTCCAGCATTACCAACCGCAACACTAAAAAGAACGTTTTTTCTGTGTGCAAGGGTGTCACAAGCATAAGTAAATCTTGAAACGTGGTCATCTAGGATAGGACCGTCAGGTCCAAGACTCAGATTATATGAAGCAATATCTGGATTACTGGGCACAATAGTCTCAATGGCATCAATTATTTCATAAAGATCAACATCTGAAGGGTCAGAAGTAGGTAAGACTCTAAAGCTACGTACACTTACAGGTGGCTCAGAAAGTTGATCTGGTGCCCTTAACTCGTTGAGTGCTCCGTAAAGTATGGCACCTGCGACCCCTGTGCCATGTTGAACGTAATCATGTTCTTCGGGCTGAGAAGCAGCCTCAACTGCCTCTGAATAATTTTCAAGATAAGGATTTGTCTCCTGGATACCACCATCAAACATCCCCACTACAATATTAGATCTTCCTGTAAAAATAGGTGCTTGAGGGCTTGCCGCACCGAGAATACCTCGAGTGACAGGCAGGCTACGTGCAACGAGAGGATGAAGAACTCTTAGTGGATTAAACTTTGAGATCTCCTCGACTAGCTCACGATTGCCCTTCAGCGAAACAAAAGATATGCCTGAATCGTACTGCTTCTTTTTTATTTGGTTTTCAGTAATGTTAAATCTATTTAATAACTGCAGAAACTGATTCATAACGATTGCTGCATCTATATCAAAAGGATGTAGGACGACTTCAATCCTGCCGCCAGACCAAGCTGATGGAATACCTTGGATTTTCTCAGCTTCTGTCATTGCATCGAGTGCATGAATTTTTCTAATATCCAGCTTAAAAGATTTCGTTAGTCTCGATTCTGCTTGCTGTAATTTTTGCTCAAATCTTGTCAAACCTTCATCTGTCGTTCTTACAAAAAACATTTTACCTCTCTCCTCTACTGGCTCATTTGCAATTTGCCGCGTCTCCCGCCAGATCCTTGATCCAATTTCTTCAAAAGCAGAAAAACGATTCTCATCGTTAAAAAGAGAATCGGGATAATAGCTTTTCGCTGCGAATTTTGGATCAAGTTTAATGCCAATAACAAATTCATGTGGAAGTCTCTGTCCAATAGGCAGTGAACTGATAATTCCTTTTGTGACACGGATATTTTCAAGTATTTGATCTCTTGCTTCCTCATAACTAATGCTAGGTATCTTGGGTTTCCCACCACCCCCTTTTTCGATTGGCATGCTATACATTTCGCCTCTGTAGAGTATAGGCCTTCTGATATTAGATTCAGGAGGCATAAATTTATTTTACTAAATGATATTGAACACCTGCTGCACTCAGTCCCGTAATATCAGCCAAATCCCTTACTGTTATCGTATCGCCTAGAAGTTTTTTTACCAACAAACAAAATTCTGCCCTAGATTTTTTCTCACTAATAAAAGTGCCCAACTCCATAAGGGCACACACCGATAATTTTTCTTTAGTCATTACCATTCTCCTTTTTACGTTGTTAGCGTATTTACATATGTCTGCTGGGCTTTTGCCGCTCAACAATTTGCAAACTGTTGGGAGTAGGTCGAAAAATGGTTTCTCATGATAAATATCATCAGCGAACTCCTGCGTAAGCAATAATAGACATTCTTCTTCTTTCGAAAAACCAAGCTCAATAACATGATCAAATCTACGCCAAATTGCTCGATCTAGTAATTCAGGGTGATTGCTAGTTGCAATTAAAAAAGATGAAACTGGCCAGTTCTCCAACTCCATTAAGAGTACGTTCACAACCCGTTTTAATTCTCCTAAGTCAGAAGAATCATCTCGCCGCTTGGCGATTGCATCAAATTCATCCAATAGGAGTACGGAGGGATTTTGTTTGGCATATTTTAAAACCTTTTTTAAGTTCTGCCCTGTTTTACCCAAAAAACTAGAGATACTAATGGCAAGGTCTAGAACTATTAAATTTTTGTTCAGAGCTGACGCAATATGATGAGCAAGCATGGTTTTGCCTGTACCTGGAGGACCAATTAGCAACAAGCTACTAGTAGGCCGAACATTTTTCTTCAGTAACTCGTCTAAATGCTCTCTTTCTTTAAGAATGTGATTAATCGTCAGCGCGGTGTGTCGATTTAAAATTGGAGCAGGATTATTTTCTAAATGCGGCCTAAAAATAGATGCCATGTCTAATTGAGAGTCTTGATCGGTTGGCATTGGCGAATTAAAGCCACGCAATGCGGGATGTCCACCAGAATAAGTCGCTACAATTCTATTTATAACGAAAGAAAGGTTTGGATTGTCCTTTCTAAGGATGCGAGAAAGGTTGATTGCATTTGATTCAAATTTTGACTTATCGTTATCAAAGCCTGACTCAAGGAGGCTGGAGATAATCTGTTCAAACGCCTTTGTGGGATGAGGTTCTTTTTTCATACTGAACAGAATAGTATTCGCTTCGATAAGCAAAATAAATAGATTTTTGTTCAGTTTGTTGAAAATAAAGAAAAACTGAACAGCAAATGCCACATCAGGCAAGTTCAATTCTCGGCTGGTGATTTGATATAACCTGAACGAGCTAAGGTTACGTGATTGCTTGCCGATTCAATAGCTCGTACCAGGCAAAAATTGTATCTTGAAGCTGGTTCCAATTATTCTTCACTGAGTCCACCAACTTAATTCAAAAAAAACGGCGGACACCTCTTGGGAAACCCGCCGTTTAAATTTCTGATTTTTAATTATTGCTCCTGATTTCGGCCGGCCAGGTATTGATAAATGGCCACGGCTAC
>JBAYHB010000077.1:0-6584 GCA_041666365.1 Candidatus Babeliales bacterium
AACGTATTTACAACGGCAATAGCATCTTTGTCCAAGGTTGCGCGGTCTCTAAAACCAGTATCAGATTCGTCAAAAAAAACGAGGAAGGGCCCATCATTCTTGTCATTACTACTAAACTCTACTATATCCCAAACCCAATTGTGGTCGCCTTCTATTACATTAAAGAGTTTATTAAATTCAAAGACCCTATCACCACCTTTGAACTGGTCAAGGTCAGGAGTAGATATAATTATATAATTAAGCCCGCATTCCCTAGCGATAGCGCGCGCTGTCTCTGTTTTGCCTGTTCCTGGGGGGCCATAGAAAGCGTAGTTTTGAAGAGGGAGCCCAAGCGCGAGATTGTTTTTTATTTCAGGAACAATCCTTCTGATTTCGGCGTCTATTGCAGGAGAAAAGACCAGAGAGTTGAGGTTTTCTACAACAGGTCGTTTATTGCCAAGCAGCGTGTAATAAAAATAATCTTTGATCCGGCTCTTTAAATCATGATACGACCATTCTCTGACAAGGCTTGGTTTGCCAACGAGCGACTCGGCGTAGTTGTAGCCAAATTTAACCCCATAGTAAGCGCCAGCCCCAAGACCGATGGCAAGGGAGCCGTAGACGGCAAAGCGCTTGAGATTCTCGGGTTCAAGAAGCTTATTGAGACGATCTAGCGCTCCTTGGTTGTCAACGGCAGCCTTTGCAACCGCAGCTTTAACTTCTGCATCACCGAGTGTTTTCTGTTTCATAAGTTCCAACCCACCTTTTACAACAGTATCTGAAAGAAAGGAGCGAGCATCTTTCTTGTTTTGGTCAATTTGCGCCATCTCTTCAATCTTTTTGTCATAATCATCTTTATGCCTTTGTTGCGACCATCCATAAAAGTAGCTATAGTGTTGATTACTTAAATTCCTTACTTCTTGTGCCAGGGTGGATCGTCGTGCTTGCCCTTCCTTTATAGCTTGAGCAGCGTTGTTTGCAAGATTGGTTACTATGCGTTCTGTTACCTCACCAGTGGTATTAATAGCATCTACCAAGATGTTGGAGCCATTATTGTTGTTGGCACAATATCCATGATGGCCCATCAGTACCAGTACTACGATAAAGCGTGCATATTTAGATAAATATTTCATAAATATATCCCCCCGGATAATTGTTGTAGTTTTGAAAACCATTTATTTAAATCTCCATTATGTATGAATGAATAAAGAACATAGGATCCTGCGATACATACAGGCAAGCGTATTCCCAAGTCAATCCAAAGTTGCTTTTTAAATCGATAACCGTCCATATGCCTAACCCACGCAAAAAATGAAATCGAATGCTGTTTTGTCAGCAGGGCTTTGAGCTGCTCATCGACAGTGCTTTTAATATCTATTTTTGCATCTCGCAGTGCAATGAGTTGTTCGATAAATGCTTCATAATTGTCAGCGATATTTTCTGCAAAATTTTCTTGGTAGTATTCAAACGAATTGCTTGGAAAATTCCATAAACAATATGCTTTGATGAGCCTATGAGTCCAGGAGGAGTAAATAACAGCAACATATTGTTGAAGCATTTTAGTGGTTCTCTCATTACTGTAAAAAGGGAGTAGATATTTGCAGATTACCTTACCAATGGATTCTTCTGTATCTGCAAGCATTTCTACAGGGAATTTGTTAAAGAGTATATTAACGCCGTAGAAGCCAAGCAGTGGGGCAATGACCAAAGAAAGAGGTATGGTCAATTCGCCACTTTTTATAGAATCATCAAGTGCATGAAGTTTTTCATTAAGCACTTGTGATGCGTTATTGAAATCAGCAATATCTTTGCGTAAAAGCGGTTCATTCAGGGCGAGAAATGAGTTGACACACCTTACCCCAGCGTTGCATGTTGGAAGACATGTTGTTTTTAAAAAAGTTGAATACTCCTGAACAATATCAGGGAAAATTTTATTCTTGGTCCATATAAGCATTTCTTCTGCTATGATTTCCTGAACGAGTGCACGGATAAGAGTGCTATTTTTTCTACATTCAGTCGTAAAGATTTTGGTGCAATTATCGAGAAAAGTTTGCTTCGCCTCCGCTTGTTTTTTTTGAGAGGGATCAGCGGCGATTTTTTGTAGTGTATCAATTTCATCGAAAAGTTGCTTTTTCTTGTCCTCAAAACGATCAAAGAATTCATCGAAATACATAGTGTTGAGTGTCGTAAAAAATCGTTTTTTAATGGCTAAATCGCAGATGATCGCGGTTAGGCGCATGATGTCTTCGCCGTAAACGCCGATGTAAAATCTTGTATCGGAAATTGGAATTCTAACCAAGCATTTCTTACGAAATGATGAACCCCAATAAGGATCAGTTTCTGCCTTTTTATGCTCTTCTTCTTGTATAGATCGATTGACCTTGGCGATGGTTTCTTCAATTGCCGGCAAGGCTTGTTGTACGCTAGCGAGCGCCCGTGTAGTGATTATGTCTAGTTCTGATTGGGTCAATTGATGGGCAGACTGAGGCTCTGTCGATGCGGCGACGCTAGGTATCACAGAGGCACCCCAAAGCGGGCAGAGCCATAGGTAAAAAATGAGGGCAAAAAAGCGGCTATTGTTCATAGCATAACCTCCACATTAATAACTTTTCTTAAAAGTAGTAATCCAATGGTAACAGATTGCTTCAAAAAGGCAATTGCAATATTCAATTAATATTTAAGCGGGCCAACAAGAAGCGAGGCGGTCTTTCAGTTTGGCAATTTCATTCGGGGCGAAAGTTGTGTTTTTTAACGAAAAAAAGGGGGTAGGGTAGGTGGGAACTTCAATTAACCAAGTGGGGCAAGGGTTCAGGACGACAGATGATGCCCATCCATGGTCAGGATGCGGTCGGCGCCTTCAAGCAAGGCTGGGCGGTGGGAGACGATGATGATGGTTTTCTGTTGTCGGATATCATTGATTGCTTCTTTAATCATTTGTTCAGATTCAGCGTCAAGTGATGAGGTTGCTTCATCAAAAATAATAATATCAGGATTTTTCAAGAGTGCCCGGGCGATGGTGAGGCGTTGTTTCTGCCCGCCGGAAAGTAGGTTGCCGTTTTCGCCGACCACGGTTTGATAGCCCTGAGGGAGCTTTTGAATAAAGTCATGGGCGTGAGCTGTTGTGCATGTCGCAATAATCTGGTCATCCGTGGCGCCGGGGAAGGCATAGGCGATGTTGCTTGCGATGGTGTCGTTGAACAAGAATGTCCGTTGGCCGACATAGCCGATATGCGCTCGCAAGCTTTGGTAGGAAAGGTGGGTGATGTCGATGCCGTCGATGGTGATCTGGCCGCTGGTCGGGGAAATAAAGCCAAGCAGGAGATCGCACAGCGTGCTTTTACCAACACCTGAAGGGCCCATGACGCCGATCGTTTCACCTTTGTTGATCGTCAAACAAAAGTTTTTAAAAATTGGACGTTGGGGATGATAGGCGAAGTTGACGTTGTTAAACGTGATGGTTGAGCTAAAGGTTGTAAGTTCCAGCGTACGGTTTTTCAGCGTTGGCCAATGTTTGTCCATAAGCGCAAAGACGCGGTCGGCCGCCGCAAGGCCATATTGAATATCGGAATACACATTGATTAATTTCTTGAGCGGCTGGTAGGCGAGCAAGATTGCAGCGATAAACGACGTGAGTTGTCCGGCCGAGATGCTGCCGGAAAGCACTTGATGCGCGGCGATATAGAAAACAAAACAGCACCCAGCAACGGCGGTTACTTCAACGCAGGCAGGGGCAAGGCTTTCAATTGAAACGCTTTTCATAACGGCCTTAAAACAATTATCAAGACGTGTGCGCAGCCGGTTAGATTCAGTGTTCTCTGCGTTAAATGCTTTGATTTCTCTGACGCCGATAAATGATTCTTGCAGGACGGTGCTAATGTGCCCCATCTCTTTTTGAATTGTGTGCGAAGCTCTTTTCCGCGCTCTACCGGCGAATTTGATGGTGACGCCAATGATAGGGCCAATGACAAACATGATTGAGCCGAGCGTTATATTTTGGTAAAACGCAAAACCGATTAAAAAGAGGGCTTCAAAAAAGCTTCTGATGCCGTCTTTGATCGCCGACGATGATGATTGTTGGATCATGGCGATATCATTCAAGAACGATGACATGAGCGTACCGGTTGTTGTACTGTGGAAAAATGCCATGGGGAAGTGGATGATTGTCCCAAACAAGTCAGCGCGAATATCGTTGACGACGCGTGTGCCTACCCAATGCATGTAGTAGCTGGTGATAAACATAAAGATGGCTTTGAGCACGAAAAATAAAAAAAAGGCTATCGTAAAGGGAATGATATAGCTGCTGTAGCGATTAATAAAAACGTCATCGACGGTGTGTTTGAGCAGGTAGGTTGGCATTGCGGAGACGATACCAAAGAGTGAGGCGGCAACGATGGAAACCGTTAGCTGCTTCCAGTAGCGCTTGGAATACGAAAGGATGCGGTAGAGATTATTCATGGAGCAAAACTCAGTAGAAAATGTCCCTGGGGAAAGCCCCAGGGACGTTGTTTAATCAAGTATGGATTCAATTTTTTTCTTGAGTGCATCTTTTGAAAGATAGCCGGTTTCTTTACCGATCATCTTGCCACCTTTGATGAACAAAAAGGTTGGGATTGAGGAAATGTTATATTGAATAGCAATGTCGCGGTCTTGGTCGATGTTAAGTTTTACGAATTTATATTTGCTTGAAAGTTCTTTTGAGAGCTCATCGAAAATTGGTGCCATCTGACGGCAGGGCCCACACCACGATGCGAATACATCAACGATGACGGGAAGTGAAGATGATTTAACTTCGACCTCAAAATTTTGGGAAGTGACGATTGTAGCCATGTATGTTTTTCCTCATAGTTTTATTCGACAAACTTTTAACACCCCTTAGTCTACAAAACATCAAAAAAGTTTTGAAAGGATTTATACACTAACAAAAAACAGGCTGATTAAACAAGCTCTTTTTTAGAGGGGAGGGTTCAGCGCTGAGCGAAAAACTTATGATTGTGGTAAACTAAAAACGAAGGTAGCAATTACTATTATCCGAAAGGTACGCATGAAAGCGATTGAATTTATTTCTCGACCACATAATGGAATTATAACAATCCCTAAGCAATTTACAAAATCAATTGGGGCATCGGTACGTGTCATTGTTTTGATAGATGATGTTGAACCTAAGATAAAACACAAGAAACAGTTTCGGGCCTTATCATTGAAAACAAAAAAAGTTGTCTTTGATCGTCAGGAAGCAAATGAGCGTTGATAAGAAGGTCTTTGTTGATACGAATCTCTGGATTTATTCTTATTCATCGGATGAGCTGAAAAAACATGATCGCGCGCGTGAGATTATTGATCAAAACAATGTTGTTATCAGTACCCAAGTCCTCAATGAATTTTCAAATGTCTTGAACAAAAAATTTAAGTCTCCATGGTTGGCCGTAGAAATGGCAATAGCCGAAATTACCGCCTCAAGTTCAGTTGTTCTTGTTACCACCGATACAATTCAGGCGGCGATTGCGATTGCTGAGCGATACAACTTTTCTTATTATGACAGCCTCATTATATCCTCAGCATTGGAAAACAACTGCGAATACTTGTATTCAGAAGATCTAGCCCATACGCAAAAAATTGAAGCTTCCCTATACATTATAAATCCGTTCAAATAGTCTTCATAACCAAAAAAGGAAGTAGCTATGAAATGGTTTGAAGTACGTGATAAACGTGCGATTGCTGCCGGTGTTGTGCTCGCCTGCCTTCTTGCCGGAGTAACACTTACAATGTGGTCCAGTCGGCGCGAGAAGCGGCAGGAAGTATGGCTTAATGTTTTTATTCATGGTTCGTTTGGTTCGATTCTTGGGTTTCTTGATTTTTCTGATGTCCTCAAGGACAAAATTTCCGGCACCAGGTATCGAGCAGTTTCGAAAAAAATGCGTAATGATTCCCACTTTTATAGGTATCAACCAATTTTGCAGCGTGGTCTGATAAAAATTACACCCACGTTTGATGACTCAGTGATAGGCCCCACGATGTGTGCCGCCTTCCCCTTAATAAAAGCTTACGAACTTGTTGGCCAGCAGACTGATCCGTCTCACATTACAAATGAGTACTACACATTTGGTTGGAGTGGACTGATCAGCCAGAACAGCAGGCGGTTTGAGGCGATTCGTTTATATAACCAATTGTCGCAAGAGCTCGATGGTTATCATAAAAAAGGGATCTTTCCAAAAGTTCGCATTATCACGCATAGTCACGGGGGCAACCTCTGTTTAAATCTTGCGGCGGTGGATGCTATCGTTAATACCAAAAGCTTTGCTTCAACAGCAAAGTTGTCAAAAGACAATGATGAAAACGAATCGCTGCATGCGATGCTTGCGATAATGAAGGATCTCAAAACAAAAGAAGCTGTGTGCAATTTACCCGACCAAAAAAAGTGGGATTATGTGCCGCTTAATCACGACTTATTTATTGATGAGCTGGTTATGTATGGAACGCCAATTCAGCAGGAAACGGAACCTTTTTGCTATGCGCCTATTTTTGGAAAAGTGTTTAATTTTTATTCTACCGAAGATGTTATTCAGCGTTCAGATTGGGTTTCTTCAAAACAAAAATTGAGTAATCAG
>JBAYHB010000078.1:0-6539 GCA_041666365.1 Candidatus Babeliales bacterium
CGGAGCAAAGCAAAACACGCCTACAAAAAATGAAAATACACGCCGAGGAAAAAGGAATTAAGTGGACAATGCCGATCAGAAAGTTGGCAACACTTCCGTATATTTATGAACAGCTTTACGGCCGTTCAGCATCGCTTGGTGAACGTATCGCCCAAATTTACATTGAAGATATCAACGGTAAATTTTCACCGTTCCTGCGTGGCAACCTTCTTGCAACACAAAAAGGGCAACGTGGCCGTCCAACACTTGAAGCAAAACGACATGCTGAACTCAATCCTATCAAATCATTAAAGAGCTTTTGGAACGAGGAATTTGAGTTGCTCAAGGGACGATTTGAATTACTTGATAAAGAGCGTCCGTCAATTCTTCTGGACGGTGCCAACAACCTCGATGCGTTAGGTAATTTCTATCTAGGCATTCGTTTGTTGCATTATCAAAAGGCGCTTAAAGGATTGGCACTTATTGTTGGTTTTAGTAAGGCCATTGACGCAACTGAAGCCCTTAAGCTTATCAGATATTTATTCAAGAAGGTTAACGGGCAGGTGTTCTTTATGCCTTTGCCTGATGCCGCTATTGAATCGCATGACGCCAATGATTTAGTGAATATGGCCAAAGAATTGAATATCAAAGCAACAGCCTGTGCAGATTTCCAGCAAGCGTTCGAACAAGCAAAAGCTTCAGTTGATGATCGCGATGGACTCATTGCAATCGCCGGTTCAACCAAGCTGGTAAGCTTATATTGGAAACAACGCGGAATTAAGAAGTTCTAATATTCACGTGAAATAAGACGATGCGCTTAACGAAGTATTTTTACTTTGTTAAGCGCATCAACTTTTCCTTGCATCAATAACATATCTCGATCAACGCCTTGCAGATAAGCGGTCATTTCAGTGGCGTATTTTTGATGGCGCAGCGCTAGATCAATATTCGCCTTGAGCAGACCCATCGGGGTACCTACGTCATACCGTGTTCCCTGAATCTTATACGCAAAAACCTTTTCGCCAGACAGCAGCAATGTCTGGATAGCATCGGTAAGTTGCACTTCACCGCGGCTATCTATGCGTTGCTCATCAAGCGCTTCAAAAATATCGGGTGACAGAACGTACCGGCCAACGATGGCAAGGTTTGAGGGAGCGTCGACGACGCTTGGTTTTTCTACCAATTCTTTGATTTGGAAAAGGTTCGGGGAAAATTGTTTTTTTATACCAATGATGCCGTAGTTTGGAATCTGATGGATCGGTACCTCTTGAACGGCCACGACGCTGCACTTTTCTTGTGTAGCTATTTGCATGAGTTGTCCCATGGTTGGATTTTGGTGCACGATAATATCGTCTGGAAGAAATATCGCTAGATGATCTCTACCAACAACGTGCCGAGCTGTCCAGACTGCATGGCCAAGGCCTAGTGCCTCTTTTTGACGAACGTAAATAAAATTGGCGGTAGTAACAATTTTGGAAATGCCGTCGAGCAGTTCTTCTTTTTTCTTAAGCTTTAGATGATGTTCCAATTCAGGGGAGGTATCAAAATGATCTTCGATAACGCTTTTGTGCTTTCCTGTAATAATGACAAAGGTTTTAAGCCCTGATCTGACGCCCTCTTCGACGATGTATTGGATTGCTGGTTTATCAAGAATGGGAAGCATTTCTTTGGGGGTTGCTTTTGTGGCTGGGAGAAAACGTGTGCCCAGACCCCCGGCGGGAATAATGGCTTTTATGTTCATACTCTATCTCCTTTTTTGTTAGCCCTTTACCCCCGCGATTACTCATTCAAATTGTTCTAAGAACTTTACCTTTCCCCCGTACAGAAGTCTAATGTCATCGATGTTATATTTCAGCATAACAGCTCGTGTAAGTCCGAAGCCGAAAGCAAACCCTGAATATTCTTCTGGGTTTATGCCGACGGATCGTAGGACATTGGGATGAATCATGCCGCCCGGACAAACTTCGATCCAGGTTGATTTTTTACAGACCGAGCATCCGGCAGTGCAGAAAGGGCAGCGCATATCGATCTCAAATCCAGGTTCAACAAATGGGAAAAATCCGGGACGAATTCTGATATCAAGAGAATCTTTTTTGAAAAGTTGTTTTAAGAATGATTGAAGCGTTCCGAAGAGGTGACTGATGTTAACGTTTTTATCAACGTAAAGACCTTCGCATTGTAAGAACATGAAGTCGTGTGAGGCATCAACCGATTCATGACGGTAGCAACGGCCAGGGGCAATGCCGGCGACAGGGAGTCGATTATTTTTGACAGCTTCTTGAAGCGCATGTATTTGAATGGTTGAGGTATGTGTGCGCATTAAAAAACCGGGATCACTTAGCCAAAAAGTGTCGTGCATTTCACGTGCAGGATGGTCTGCTGGAAGGTTAAGAGCGCCAAAATTATAGAAATCGGTTTCGCGTTCTGGCCCGTCCCAGATTTCAAATCCCATAGTCAGAAATATATCTTGAATTTCTTGAATTGTTTGTGTGTAAGGATGAAGGTGCCCGCAACGCTTATTTGATAGATCTGCGGTAACGTCAAAGTTCTGTTGTTTAAGCGCTTCCGCTTTTATTGTTTGAGTTGCAAAATCTTCTTGCGCCCTGCCGATGCGTTCTTGAGTTTGATCGCGTAGCGCAATGATCGCTGGAGCATGTTCTTTTTTTTCTTCGAGTGTAAGATTTTTGATCTCAGCCATAAGGAGCGTTATGGCGCCCTTCTTGCCAAGAAAACGCGTACGGATATCATCGAAATCTTTGACATTTTTCACCGACGCTAGTGATTGCTCAACGTCTGCGGTAATGCTGGCTACTGTGCCCCTGATATCATTCATCGTACGGTCTCCACACTCAAACAGAAGATTGCTCTAAAACCATAAACATCCTAGCATGTTTAGTTGATTTTACCAGAGGAAAATCGCGCTATGATCAGAGCAAAGAGGCGTAGTTCTTGTTTTAGGCCGTGAATTGTTTGAGTGGAGCTTGGAGCTCATAACTGTGCTGGTTGTAGGCGTAGGGCAATGCAGCATTAAATTCATTTAAAAAGTTATTCACCTTAGCGATAGTTTCTGGTTTGATGGGTTCTCTTTCAATTGTTCCTATCTTAAAAGTAATTTTAAAGCCGAGCTGCGAGCCTTTAAAGGTGAGCGCTCCGTTGGTCATAAGCATAGGTGAAACGGCTGTCTTTTCGTTAATAATTATATCCTTGCCGATTGTTTTACCGTTGGGAAGTGTTACTCCGTTGCCTGGAACAATGAAAAAGCCATCGAGGCCCTTGACGACGCTGTAGGGTTTTGACTGATAGGTTGGGTTGGTTTGTAAATAAGGACCCTTCCAATTTTCTGGATAGGCAAGGTTGATGCCGCCAACCATTGAGCCGACAAACTTTTGGACGGTGAGAAAATCAACAGTCGTGCTGTCTGAGCGGATTGTTAAAATATGGCATTCTTTGTCAATTCGAGTAAGTGCGTGGTTGATTATCAAGAGGTCTTCTTTGATGATGGATGCTAGGTATTGCGGTTTACTATTATACATGCGGACAAAAAACATCAGAACGAGCAGAGAAAGAAGAGCGCTGCTCATGAGCGTGAAATACTTCTTAAAGAAACCGTACGCAGGTGCCATTGTTTCGTCGACCTTGACGTCGATGTCGGTCATGATCTTGTTTATACTTTTCATAGAATCCCCTTCCCCCAAAGAATATATAGATCTTAAAGTCCCATTGTCAGTTTATACAATGGCGGGGATGAAAATAAACAAAATAGGAAAAGAGGCCTATTACTTGAGGGCCTTAAGTTTGTTTGACATCAAAAATAATAAAATCCCTGCCGCGACCGAAGCATTATATGAAATGTCGGTTGATCGTTGAGGGAGGGTAATTGCCTGGCCAAGCCCACGGATATCCTTGGTGATGCCAATTGCTTCGTTTCCGATAACCAGACAGGCAGGTTGCTGGAAGTCATAGGTTGATGCATCCTTGCCATCAAGTACTGCCATATAAAAATTATAGCCTGCTCGCTTGAGTTCAAGAACAGCGTGCTTGAGTGAGGGAGCACAGTAGATATCAAGGTGTTCGGCAAGCCCTGCAGACGCCTTGAGCGCAGCCGGTGTTAAGGGAGCAGCTTTTGATTTACACAAAACCACCCCGCTGACGCCCGTACAGTAGGCGGAGCGTAAAATTGCGCCAACATTGCGAACATCTTGGATTGAATCGAGGAGCAAGATAAACGGTTTTTTTGCAGGATCAAATACTTTAGAAACAAATTTGAATGGCGAAACATATGCAACAACGCCCATATGCTCAGATGTTCCGACCATACGGTCAAGCACATCTTTGCTTACATAGTTGATTGACTTAAAGCCTTTAGGGAGGTGTTGCGCCAGGCGGTCAAACGCTTTAGGTACGGGCTTTGTGGTGTAGAGCGCAATAATTGAACGGCGCTTAGCTTTAAGGAGTTCGATGAGAGGGTGAGCCCCGTAGACAACTTCATAGTTTTCGAAATGCTTACTCATTAAAAATCCTTAATGCATGGTAATGACAGGGGATGAATGTTGTACAACGAGTTTGGTATAGATATCACCGATAAAACGAGCAGCGACGCTAGCAGCTGATGCTTCCTGTCCATCGGCATCGTCTTCGTCTCCGGAGATCAGGCGCATAAACAGTGATGGTTTCTTGATTTGAACCAGTTGAATTTCATCTTTGATCTTTGCTAATCGTTTAATTTCATCAAGGCCATCTTTAAACGTTCCAAGTTTGTCGACCAGATGAAGTTTTAATGCTTGGTTACCGGTAAATATTTTGCCGTCGGCCCATTCCGTTGCATGTTTTATATTGAGGCTTCGATTTTCAGCGACGTCTTTTATGAATTGCTCATAATTATTATCTGAAAGTGCTTGTAGATGAGTCAGCTCTTGAGGTTCTAAATCCTTTAAAGGGCTGCCGGTTGTTTTGTAGGTGCCTGATTGTACGTAGGTATAATGGACTCGCCAGTGCTCCATAAGCTCTTTGACGTTGGGGATACCCATGAGCACGCCGATGCTTCCAACCATTGCAAGTGGGCTTGAAATGATCGTATCAGCGGTGATGGCAGCGTAGTAGGCTCCCGATGCGCAGATGTTTTCTATGACGGCAACGACCGGTTTTTTTTCTTGGAACTTACGCAGTTCATTGAAAAGAACGTAGCTTGATCCAGCATAGCCACCGGGGGAATTGATGCGGATGAGCAGCCCCTTGATATCGTTGTCTTTGGCAAAGGCTTCGATTTGTTTTACATAGTGGTGTGAGTCGGCAATGTCGCCGTTAAGCGTCATGTAGCCGATCTGGGCTTTAGCAAAAAATGTATCGGAGAGAACGTTTTTTAGATTGACGATGATGCTGGGAACGAACGCTAAAAACAGAAAGAGATAGAATAAATTTTTAATGGTTTTGAAAAAGGTATCGGACCATGAGGTTTTTTGGTCTGTGCTCATTAAATTCCTTATATTTTTTCTTGGGTAACGCCTAAGGTTTCAAGATTAATGGGATCAAAAAGCGCTGTGCCGACGCCGCAGAGTGGGCAGGTCCAGGCTTCATCAAGTTTTGCCAGGGCAATGGGGTTGTTTTTTATGTCTTGTTCCGCTGATTCAACATCATAGAGGTATCCGCATACTGTGCATACGTAGGCATCAAATAATTGCTTTTGTTCCAAAGTCTTCCTTTTTTACATTTAATGTCCAAGAATTATATCATGTTAACAGTCAAAGTTAACTATAAAACAAAAAGAAGAGGTAGTGGAATAGTTTTAAGCGATGAAAGATGTTTTTATAGATATCGATGAACGCTTTAAGTTGCAGTTGTTATGATCCTTTTCAAGAAATGATAGCTGCTCAGGATCACTACTTTTGAAAACAACCTTAAATTGCTTCAGCTCAGCGTTAGAACATGATTTTTGAGTTGCATTGTACGACTCACTCTGGCTGTTTGGTTTCTCATGGTAATTGGTTGAATAGATCTTTTTTGAGATCTCAAGTGGCTTGTTGCCAGAAAATGAATAGGTATAAACGATACGTTCTGTGGTATTGATGTTGTTGTTTGATTTGAGTTCTTCCTTGATTCGTTGTGTCGCGTCGCTGACGATTGACGCTTCGTTTGGTTGCAAGGCAGCCTTCTTAGCTACTGGGGATGGTTTAATGTTCTTTTGAGGCTGAATGTATGTAAATGTTCGTTGCTTTTTAAAGATATTCCGTGGTGATCTTGCCGAACCGGTAACGCTTAACACTATCGTGATACATACAAGGCTCATACATTTAAACAATGTTTTCATTTATAATCCTTTTCTCTACGATTTATAATCTTTTTTCGCTTGAATCTATTGGTGATGAGCTACCGCTGGTACACTCACAAAGGGCATGTTCTACTTAAGGTTACGATAAAATCTTTTCAAATTGCAAACTTTTCGATCCTTCCTCCAAGGTAGAACCAATGTACTAGAAACCGGTTCCCCTGTCAAACGACCAGGGTCAGCCACCTTTTTTTGCCTGAAAAATCGCTAAAAACCTCGATTTTTTTAAAATTATGCC
>JBAYHB010000079.1:0-6473 GCA_041666365.1 Candidatus Babeliales bacterium
CAAAAAGCAAAAGCCACTTCGGCACGATTACATCGACTTTTCTTCTCAAAATTATGTTCAAATTTTTCATAATAATGCTGGAGAATCCAATGTTTTTATGATGTGATCAAAGTCCTGCTAAAATTGGAGAATCGCCTATGTCTTTTTATTCGTCAATTCATTTAATTCTTAAATTGCGTAAGTCCTGTTAAAAAACGTTGAAATTTATTAATCGGCCGAGAGGCCCGAACCGACGTTAACTAGGTTTGGACGCTGACTTGTTAGCGGTGAGTTACGCCGACTTTCTGAGCTCTTGTTTGTAAACAACTTCGCTTTGAGTTAGGTGCATACTTACTATTAAGTTTGTAAAAAAGTTCCCACATTCAGCCCGCCACTCACTGAGATTTCCAATACTGACATTCATAGGGGCGACCTTTTCAAGTGCCTCTTTTATCAAAGCAATCACTTTTTTCAGCATTGCATCATCAACTGAAATTTTAGCATCTTTTTCAACTTTTTCTACGATAGTCGTTATAAAGGCCATAGTTTTTATGGTGTGCTGATTCCTACAGTTCCAAGCCTCTAGCTCCTTCAACGCAAGCGCCAGTGGTGATGTAATAGATGCTGTTTTGGTAGTTGATTTGATATTGGCTATATCTTGAGCAAGCTCGCCACTGACCAGATCTTTGGTATCAGGGTCAAAACGATATGTGCTTATAAAGATATAGATTTGCTTTGTACAGGACTCAAGGACCGGTTGCATTCTTTCAGGGTTTTCTTTTTCGGTAACTGATATTTGCTCTTTTATTTGATTTCTTAGTCTTTTTATTTCACCTAATGTTTTTTTATCAAGCTCCTTAGCCTCATTTTCTGTTTTTTCTGTATTTGAAGTACTCTTCATAGCCGCCCATGACACATGTGAATCGTACGCTAGAAGTGAGAGAAAAAGTAAGAATTTTTTCATTGGAAACCCTTCGATATGATTATGATACTGCTGTACAACGCGCTTTAATGAGAGAGATACAAAACGATCTTAGGATTTTACTGGATTGTTTTGCGCTGTCAAGCAATGATTATGTACAACCAACAGCCTCTAACAAGCCCTATTGAACGCTAGGTAGTCAAGGTAACTTTGTAGGATGAATGCAGCGGCGACTGAATGACTCTTCAATTTGTCTTCTTTTGTTCGTGCGTTACCCGTGGCCGCACTTGCCCGTTTGCTGCTCAACCGTTCGTCCCAGAGAATCCACTGTACCTCGTAGCCATTGGCCGGGCTGTAACGTTGCTCAAGTTCTTCTTTCATGGCGATGATTCGTTTGGTCTGGTCACTTTCGCCACCGGTTGAGACAGTTTTTGGGTAGCCGACGACAACGGTGGTGATGCCTTCCAGAGGCAGGGTTGCCGTCAAGAAATCATGTAGGGTTTCAAGGGAGACTGATTTGTAGGGTTTGCAACTGATGCCAAGAGCGTCAGCCAGCGCTGAGCCGACCCATTTGTCACCAAGATCGAGAGCTAATATTTTCATAAACTTTAACTTTTCTAAGATTCTTTGCTATGGTTCAGACCGATATTATTTCCTTACCAGTGTAGCAAATACTGGCCATAAACGCGAAAACTAAACGAAGGGGACAAACCGTGCACAGAATTAAAAAAAATGCCCTTTTTATTATCGATGGTTCATACCTGCTTTACCGATCGTACTACGCCATGTCGCCACTCTATACTTCGACTGGCCTGGCAACGCAGGCTGTCTATGGTTTTTGTCGGGCGATTAAAAAAGTAGTGGACACCTTCCATCCAAGCCACGCTGTTGTTGTGTGGGATACCAAGGGCAAATCATTCAGGCACGAATTATTGCCTGACTACAAAGCAACGCGTATGGCTCCGCCCAGCGATTTGCACCTTCAAAAAGAATACATCATGAAGTTTCTTGACCTGATTGGGGTGTGCCAGCTTGGGGAAGTTGGCTACGAGGGTGATGACCTGATTGCCGGTCTTGTTAAGCGGTGGGATGATCACCAGGTGGTCATAGTATGTGCCGATAAAGATATGTATCAGTTGCTTGATAGTGACAAAGTATTGGTCTTTGATCCCTTTAAACCACGCATGATTGATTGCCATGAGTTTGAAAAAGAGTGGGGGTTTGGCCCAGAAAAAGTACCGTTCTATTTTGCGCTTCTTGGTGACGCATCTGACAATATTCCTGGCGTTGATGGGATTGGCGAAAAGACTGCGACCGGACTGGTGACGCAGTTTGATTCGCTCGATGATCTTTATCAGCACCTTGATAAGGTAGAAAAAAAGCGAACGCGGGAACTGCTTGAGCGCCAAAAAGACGAGGCGTACCTGAGCTATAAACTTTTTTTACTCAACCCGCCCGATATTCAAGGATTGCAGCTTGACCAAACGATTATAAACCGAAGCCGTTGGTGGCGGGCAAAGCCGTTATTTAAAGAGCTTGAGTTTTCAAGCTTTCTTAAAGAAGCAGAAAAAGAAGAAGCGGCGAGCGTTACTGCTATGGGCGGGCGGGCATCATTATTTGGCCATGATACAAGCGATTCTCTAGTACTAGATTCTTCTGGGCGTCATTCCCGGCTTGACCGGGAATCTAGGCAGCATGTTCATCTTGAAAATGGACAAACTAATAAAGGTTCTAACTGGATCCCCGCTTCCGCGGGGATGACGGGACAAAAAACGTTAGAGAGTCAACAGCCTCAAACCCGCGAGAAAAAACCGTGGCAGTGCTCGGTGATTGTGACCGAACAAGGCCTTGCCAAAGTCGTCGATGTACTTAAAAAGCATCGCATCTTTGCGCTTGATACAGAAACCACCGGCGGTATGCCGATGCAGGATAGCCTCGTTGGTATGTCCTTTTCAGTTGATAGTCATGAGGCATTTTATATTCCCGTTGGCCACCAGAACTGCGAGCAGCAATGTGATGTTGCAACGGTAATTGCAGCGCTTAAGCCCGTGCTTGAAAATTCTAAAGCTGAGATTATTATGCACCACGCCCGCTTTGATGAACTGATTTTGCAAAACGCTGGCATCAATGTAACGCGTGCGGCGTTTGATACATTGCTAGCGGCTAACTTGCTTAAAAATGCATGGCAAAAAGTTAATCTCAAAGAACTTTCACTTTTTTATCTTGGCGAGCCGATGACCAAATTCAAAGATTTGGTACCAAGTAATAAAAACTTTTCTGAAATTCCATTGCAGCTTGCCGCGCCGTACGCCGCGCACGACGCATTGCAGACACTTAAACTTAAGCCGATTCTGGAAAAATTATTAGACGAGTATCCAAAACTTAAAAAGATTCTTTATGAAATTGAAATGCCACTTTCGCAAGTTCTCTTGAGTATGGAAAAATGCGGGATGTTCTTTGATGAAACAATTATTAAAAAAGTGGGTAAAAAAGTTGACCATGAATTGGACGTGATCGAAGGAAAGATTTTTGCGGCGTGGCACCATCACAAAGGTGACGGTCACGCGCTTAATCTTAAATCACCGCAGCAAATCGAGACATTACTTTTTGAAGAACTAAAACTTCCCGTTGTTAAAAAAAGTAAAACAGGGCAGCGTTCGACCGATCACGATGTCTTGCTCGAATTGAGCAAGGTTCATCCGGTTCCTGGACTTATTTTGCGGCACCGAGAACTATCAAAATTAAAGGGGACATACATCCTCCCTTTGCCAACCTTTGTTAACCCCAAGACAGGTCGCATTCATACATCCTACAGTCAGACGATGGTGGCAACAGGCAGACTTTCAAGCGCCAATCCAAATTTACAAAACATTCCAACCTCTGAAGAACATGGGATAGCGATTCGGTCGGCGTTTGTTGCTCAATCTGGGTATTTGTTTTTATCTGCTGACTATTCTCAAATCGAACTGCGTGTTTTGGCATACATGTCGCGTGATGAAGCGTTATGCAAGGCCTTTGCAAACAATGTTGATATTCATGCGCAGACGGCAGCACAAATCTTTGACGTCGATGTTGACAAAGTAACGCATGATCAGCGCCAGCTCGGCAAACGAATCAACTTTAGTATCATCTATGGTTTAACACCTTACGGGCTAGCACAAGATTTGGGAATCAAACCAAGCGAAGCAAAGATCTATATCGAGAAATATTTTGAGCGCTACCCGAAAGTTGCGGCATGGCTCGATGCCACGGTCAAACAGGCAATCAAAGACGGCTATACCGAAACCTGGCTCGGTCGTCGTCGTTACATTCCAGAATTACAAGAAAAAAATCGAGGGCTCTTTGAATCAGGCCGCCGCATGGCCACCAACAGCCCAGTCCAAGGGACTGCTGCAGAGATCATGAAAATAGCGATGATTAACATTCACAACACGCTGCAAGAGAAAAAACTTGATGCGCACCTCATCTTGCAAATTCATGACGAAGTGATTGTTGAGTGTGAGGAGTCGTTGCTTGAACGTGTGCGCAAGATTGTCCAGAAAGAAATGGAAACTGTTGTTGACTGGGATGTACCATTAAAAGTTGGTATCAGGACTGGAAAAGATTGGGGGCAGATTACCAAGTGACCTGCCCCTCGTTTATTTTGAGGACAAGATTCTCTCGTGCGTTAGCAAACAATGTATTGATTCCATTATTTCATCCCAATGTAAACGACTTGAGATTTGGGCAGTACGCTGCGATATCACCTAAATCCTTTATTGATGACCTATGCAATGTTAAATGTTCTAACGTTGCGCCATGTTTTTTTAGAAAAGCGATTATTGCATTTTTGGTAACCATAAATGACTTATTACAGTGGACACTAACGAATGAGTGATTTCTTTCAGCCATAGCGTCAAATATTATTGATTTAGCCCAAAATCCATTAAAGAAGAACTCTTTTATTTTGGGGCATTTTTTTAGTAAATCAGCAAGCTCCAGATTAACGCGAACGAAGTCTTTATCGTCGTAAGCAGAAAGAACAGTATCGCTAATATTGAAAGCTTCAAGATTAGGACAAGTAGTTGCTATAAGCGGTATTATGTTCAGGGGGTTGTGCAAATTACCAGTAAACCATGATTCGCTTATATCAAGTTTCTTAATATTTTTGCCATATGTAGTAAAAAATTTTACTAATGTTTCTGGCCCACAACCCAGGCAAGTACAACAGTTCTTAAATATCACATGTTTAAAGCATTTAAGGGGCAGGCAGCTGTAGTCACTAGAAAAAGCTTGTTGCGCGTATTCAAGTAAATTGCAGGGCCTGTGTTCGTTGTCAAATTCTGCAAGGTGGCATCCTGGCAAACAAAATGATGCATCAATAAGCTCGCATTTGCTAAGAGATTGGGCTTTACTTGCATCAAGAAAGGCACGATCGACTTTTCTCGTTTGTATTGCTACTTCATTTGAATGAAGAAATGTTTGTATATGGCCAATAACTGCGATTGGCAATCTATCAAAAGGGTTTGAGCGTTGAGCGCTTGCTGCTTCTTTATTCAATGCTTGGTCAGCTTCTTCTTTGCGCATGGCACCGAATGCATATGGGGTTGTTAACTCCATGATGAGCAACATCGGGTAGAGTATCTTCTTCACAAGAACCTTTCTATTGTAATTGGTAAAATTTGACGAAGGACTAAAAATTCTACAGTGGTTTTTTTATTTAATCAAGCCGTTAATAATGGGTGGAAATAACGCTACAGAAGCTGTTTTTCGAATTAATGATGTGTGCAGAAGATTGTCCAGAAAGAAATGGAAGCTGTTGTTGGCTGGGATGTATCGCTGAAGGTTGGCATGCGACTTGGAAAAGATTGGGGGCAGATTACTAAATAACCTGCCCCATAAAAAGATCTTAGCCGGTAAAGTTGGGGTGGTAATTACGAAATAATACAATTATTGCGTTCTTTCGGTTCACTATGAAATTGAAAAATGATATGAATAGTTTTATTTAATAAGAGTTCGCGAAAATCAGGGTCATCAAGCTGTTTGTCCGAGAGTTCTTTGCCATCAAATAAAAGACGAAATTTTTCGTCTTCCTTTGTGTCAAACGCTTTACGAATCTTGTTTTTTATTCTTTGCGCGTCATTGTGGGAAAAGTTAAAGCGATGACGTCTCCCTGTTATGGTAGTAACGGAAGTGAGGTAGTAGATGTAGAGTGGGCCGTTAATTTTTTTGAGATCTTCATCTTGAAGGTGGCGCCTTTTTTCATCAAAGACTACCTCCCCCCCGCTCTTTTTTACGGTTTCTATAAAGGCTAATTCTGTGACATTTCCCTTACACATCTGACGCAAATACTCCTTTTCTTTCTGGGTTACCCCAGGAGCTTGCTTCATTTTATTTAATAAACTGTTCTTTGCCCATACTGACTGCCTGGTTTTATTGAATACCATTTTGGCAAGTAAATCAACGGTTAAATCTCTGTAGGAATTATTCCTCGAAGCTTGCTTCGTAATCCGTATAAACTATGCTACAATCCCACGCATGAGTAAGTATATACACAAAAGCCATAATGTTTCGGTAGCTATGTATCATTATG
>JBAYHB010000080.1:0-6437 GCA_041666365.1 Candidatus Babeliales bacterium
ATCTGATTATCTCAGACCGCCAAGCGCTCATTGCTTCAGACCAATTCGGCGTTGGCCAAGCTCAACGTTTGACGTTTTATTCAAACCAAGTTCGCGAAATACGAATTCCTTCCAACGGTGAACTAGATCTGAGTAGTTTTGGAAAAGGTGATTCCCTTCAAGAGGTCGCATTTGCAGGCAAGGTAAAACTGATATTTGAGGAGGGCGCAACGCTGAGACTTCCAGATACACCAACACTTGATAGCAATGGTATGCCGCTCTTTGCCTTGTACTTTAAAGATGATGCAGAACTTATCTTTGAAGGCGCAAGTGAATCGTCTCAATTTATTCCATTTACCAGCTCAGCTGAAACGCAGCTTTCACGCATCAAGATTATTGGCAAAGGCCTTATTTGGTTAAATGATAATGCGCACATGAGCGTCATGGGTAATGCCATGGTAGCAGTTCAAACAGATGCATTAACACCAAGAACTGATGTAACAATTAGCTTGCAACGTCAATCGAACTTTGAAATTGGTAGTGTTGATCTTGAAGGTGGATCATTTGAAGTCGGCAACCCAATTTCAAATGACCGTCCATACTCAGACACCATCGCCTTCGCGCTTGTCTTGAATGGCCCATCAACGGTCTTCCATCTTGACAGCCAAGGATTCTTTGGTTTTGGTGCAGGCGTTATCAACAAGTACAGCAATCCTAACGGTGATGCAGTTAAAATCAGCACCACACTACCAAACCCAGCGCTTGACGCTAATGGTGCAGTTATTGCAACGCTTGGCGTACCAACCTTCAATCCAGACACCATAAACGCTTGGCAGATCCAACCACTCCTCAACGTTACGAATATCACGTTGCAAATCACACAAGGTACATTTGAGCACAAAAACATTGCCGACGGCAGCAGCGATCTTGCATCACTCATGGCAATTGGACCTGTCAGAAGAAACTATACTGTTGCCATCAACGATCGTTCATCAGCCTTTGTCTGTGGCGGCGGTAACATCATGTATGTACCATCTAATGGTGATGTCTACTATGCAAACATTTGGGATTATGCAGGATTCCAAGCAAGTGGCGAAAGCTATTCAATCTTGGCATCAGCACCATTACTCCTTGATAGAGTGCAGAGTGAATTCATTCTTGGGGCAGCAACAATAACTCCATACGGCACAAACAATGCTGGGTTGCTCTTTGTTGGTGACCAAGACAATGCCTACAGCCTCTTTGCATTCAACCCATTTAATCTACAGAACCGCAAGAAAGCAGTCATTGGTGCAACATCATTCGGTACAACACTTGGCTATACCAACCAAGTATCAACAAAATATCCTGCTGCGACCTTCACCACAGGCGCCGAAATTGTTCGCTATTCAAACCCAACATTGGCAGAAGGCACTCCTGCACAAGCACTGGCAACAGGTTCTGTCAACGCAGCAACCCCAGCAATAGGCGCTGGAGTAAATCAACCTGCAAACTTCAGTCCTATCTACTAAGCGTTACCAGAGAGGGGCGGGCAAGCCCCTCTCTAAAAAAGAAACACTAAATAAAGGAGTTTGGCATGAGAATAAATGTAAAAATGCTCGCTCTCCTGACGATAGCGACAATCGGCGCTGGATACGCGACCGAGTGGCGCACGCCATGGATTTCTGAGCGTGGACCAATCAGATATACATTTGAAAAATTGCATTCCGGCAAAAGAGAATGCAACATCAACCTCTGGACATCAAGCAGTATGAAAGAAGCGCATAAAGCTTTTATGGAGCATGGTTTCACAACTGAACCCATGACAGCACTCATCTTTAACCAGGCTGACTTTCAACTCAGCGAAATCTTTGGTGATGCACAAATGTCTCGCCAGTCTGAGTTCTACAATCCATTTATGAATATCACTACATTCAAGCCACGTGCATCATATATGGAATATGGATTAAATATTGGAGGCAGCATTGACTACGCGGTGTATGGCTACAAAGGACGTATTGGTTTACGCGCAACCGTACCATTCCGCTACATTCAAATCCAACGTGATGATACAAGTGATGGCCTCGCCGATCCAATCGAAGATGTACACCAGTCTGCCTATGTAACTATCGCTGACACTGTAAACGGACAGGCCGGCGGCCAAACAACCCAAGTTCAAGCTGAAGCCTGGCGCCTTGATTTCATTAATTCACTGAATATGGCTGATGGAACACCTCTACTCTCTTATAATACAAATCCAGATGGTACGCCAAAAAATCTTACTGTTGCTGGATCCGATATTTCAGTCGATCCAACGGCTAATCAAACAGACAAATCTCCAGCCATAGCATTTGTTCAGTCAGGCGCAAATGACACGATACCTTACTACGCATGGCAATGGGATACAGCTAATATCAATGGCCTTTCAGCCACACAAAATGTAGCAACAGCCGGAACAGATGCTTCGAGCAATTTTGCAGGTATCCCAGCAGATGGAACTATAACCTCTGACCATCTCAACGTTGCGGCGCAAGAAACAGATTATGCAAATTTGCTTGCTGATCAAACTGATACACCGCTTAACTCTGTTTGGTTAATCGGAAGATATGCAACCGATACGACAACCCCATCGAAACGCACACAGGAATCAAACGCCATTTTTAATAGTATAGATTTTTATTCGCGTGCACATTCAACAAGTATTTTTGATTTCATGGCAAATAATGATTTTGTCTTTGAAACGGGGAATCGCTCAGGCATAGGCGACTGCGATGCAGAATTATTTTATGAGCATACGTTTTGTAAATCTTTTATGGGCGAACTTTCATGCGGTTTAAAAATTCCAACAGGCGGCAGCAAAGATCAAGGACTCCATAACCCATATCGCCCTCAACTTGGTAACGGTGGCCACCTTGAAGTTAAAGCAGGCGCTATGCTTGCATGGCAACCATGCAACTGGATGAATACAAAACTTGATGCTTACTATTCAGCTGTTCTTGAAGCAACAGAACATAGAACAGCGGTCTTTACAGGATCTACAATTAAAAATATAGGCCCTCGTGCAGATGCAGATGTTGACTGGAGTTATGTTGTTGCGCGCCTTGATTTTAACTTCTTCCATCCAAAGACCGATACTATTCGTTCAACAGTTGGCTACGAGTTTTATTATAAAACCGAAGATCACGTAAACTTTAAAGAACACCAATTGGCCCAGGGTTGGCAAGGCCGTCAAATTACTACCGACCCTATAACCGGCATCACAAACTTTACCGCAAATCCACTTAATCTTGATAATGCTCTTGCTCGTGCTAACACAGAATCAATCAGCCACAAGATCCGCTTTGAAACTTCATTCCAAGTGATGAAATACTTCGAACTTTATTTTGGCGGATCTACAACATTTGCAGGCCAACACGTTTTATGCGATCACGACGCACACGGTGGATTCAACGTCCGCTTCTAATCAGTGCCAAGCCCTTTCTAAACATAATCGGGGAGATTAAGCTCAGCTGAAATTTCCCCGATATTTTTGTGTCATACAATGTTATAAACAAAGTTGTTCGTAACTGACCATTACAGGTTGAAAAAATGTTTTTTAGACTATCCATAGAGCTCTTTGCCTTATTTTGAAACATTCCTAAAAACACTTACCTGAGGCGCTTTCAGCAAATTAACATAATAAACAAATGAGCGACGTTTTTCTGCCATTGTAGTTTTTGGCTTTTTCTTCAATATGATAGACTATGGGCGATAAAGAATGCCTGCAGTCTAATCTTATGGAAAGGGGTCGTATGCTTATTCCTCAGATCTATCCCGTCACGTGCCACACCGATCACGTTGGACAAGGATCAACATTTGTTGCAATCAAGGGTTTTAAAAATGACGGAACAACATACATCTCCACAGCTCTGAGCAAGGGCGCAACAACAATCGTTGTCGATCGAAACGATATAACCGATACGCTACAAAATGAATGCGCCCGTTATGAAGCAACTCTCGTAACAGTTGAAGACACGCGCAAAGAACTTGCACTCAGATCTGCTCAAGCGCTTGGTAATCCTGCATCGAAATTAAAAATTATCGGCATCACGGGAACCAAAGGAAAAACAACAACAA
Organism: Candidatus Babeliales bacterium; assembly: GCA_041666365.1. Lineage (GTDB taxonomy): Bacteria > Babelota > Babeliae > Babelales > RVW-14 > JBAYHB01. The sequence goes on from JBAYHB010000080.1 coordinate 4,075, forward strand.
CGTATATTATTGAATATATTCTTCGAAGCGCTGGTTTTAAAACAGCATTAATGGGAACGATAAAAAATAAAATTTTGGACAATGAAGTTACAAGCGAACATACCACACCAAGCAGCGACTACCTCCACATGTTTTTTCAGGCCTGTGTCAATGCTGGCGTCGACTATGTTGTTATGGAAGTTTCGTCACACGCGCTCAGCCTTGACCGTGTCCACGGTGTTATGTTTGCCGCTGTTGGTTTTACTAATCTTGCTCCTGAACACATGGATTTTTACGCAACGCTTGAAGATTACTTTGCAGCAAAAACAAAATTATTTAATCATCTAGCACCAGGTGGCGCCATCATTATTAATGGCGATGATGAGTGGGGACAAAAAGCATGCCGCCAACTGGCTAACGCTGGAGCCGGCAACGTTATCACCTTTAACATACAACAGTACAAAGTGATACCTACAGGTAGTCAACAGTATGTTGTTGATGTTCTACAAAATTCACTTGAAGGGCTTAGACTTGTCATGCGCCATCCACATGAAGACATGCTCCACGGCATCGCATTACATTGCTCAAAAGTTTTTGGTCTTTTTAACGCCTACAATATTTCAATGGCATTTTTACTCTGTACATCACTAGGCATCCCTGATCGTGTTACCAAAGAAGCGCTTTCATTTTTTCAAGGGGTACCCGGACGCCTGCAACTGCACACGCTTAAAAATGGTTGCCGGGCATTTGTTGATTACGCACACAATCCATCATCGTTTGAAGCCGTTTTAAAGACGCTTCGTCCAATGAGCAAACATTTAATTGTTGTATTTGGCTGCGGCGGCGATCGTGATACCACTAAGCGACCTGTGATGGGACAACTTGCAGCACTGTACGCCGATAATATAATTATTACTGATGATAATCCTCGCTCAGAACCACACGAAATAATTGCACAAGAAATAATTGCCGGAATCCCAGAATCGCAGCGCTTGGGTGTTATCTGTCAGCTTGACCGACATAAGGCAATCAAAAACGCCGTACACCTTGCTGATAAAAACTCAGTCATCGCAATCCTTGGCAAGGGTCACGAACAGTACTACATCGCCCATGGACAGACGCTTTATTTTGATGATATGGAAGAAATCAGGCAATATTGATTTTTTTTATAGACGAAACAAGATACTGGCAGACCGTTGACAGCAAACCTCTTTGAAAAATATATTTTCTCAATCAAAAAAAACCTTATGTCATGGGCATTTTTGCGTTTTATTTTTTATTTTCTTGCATCGTAATGTGTTAAAACGTTATGAAATGAAATACATGCTGGTAAAAAAAAATAACCATCATTGGTAAACCATAGTGCCAGCGCTTGAAATATCACGTCAACTAACGGTGGCAAGATAAAAAACATGCATCCAGACGCATAAAAGGTTGCTTCACAAAAAACTTGCATTTGGTAACTCCATTGGCTAACCTAACTACGTTATATCGGTCAAGAACCACGGGAGAGGTTCTTGGCATCTAGAGAAGAAAAAAAGCAGAAGTCAACACATTAGCACGGGTAGGAATCGAAGTTCAATTTCATTTTAAAGAAAGGAGGCCTTCCAGCAAACAATCATTTTGCATGTTGTCGATCGCATCCTGATTCACATTCTTTATTTCACCGCTCGCCTCACATGTATCAAATGAAAGTCAAACGTTATGAAGGAAAAAGGTATAATAAAACTTTTTGGAGAATACAGTATGAACAAAATAATTAAAAGTCTTGTTCTAGCAGCTCTTGCTACAGGCGCAGTATGTGCTCACTCACACACAAGCCACACAACAATCGCATTACGATCACACGCTTATAACCTCCCAATGAACTACACAACATTCAACGAACTTATCAGCCGCAATGCCGATGACAAATTCGGCGGCAACTTCCTAGTCACAGGCTTCTACCAAGAATCCAACAGTGGCAAAGAACTCGGCAGATACTTCGGTATGAACCACCACCACAACCTGCTGCTCGGCCACATTGCCGATGGTGCTGCTCTTACCGATGCAGACCTTGATCTTGCCTACCTCATTCATGACAATGCAGCTGCCGCTATCAGCGAAGCAAACATCCACTTCGATCCTAAATCAACATCATACGGCGCAACATTTGTGTACTGCCAAGAACTTGACAAACTTGCCAAGGGCCTTTTCTTGTCAGTAACACTTCCTGTTGTCCGCATTGAAAATGACATGCATATGACAGTCAGTATCCCTACTGCCAATGCAACCTCAGCAACAACGGCTGCTCAAATCCAAAGCTACTTCAATGGAACATTAACACACGGTGTTTCGGCAACAACAGATGTGCAATACGCTTTGACCAAAGGCAAAATCGATGG
>JBAYHB010000081.1:0-6335 GCA_041666365.1 Candidatus Babeliales bacterium
CTTTGTTGTTTAAACGGTTATCGATAAGTCTTTGTCTAGTTGCATGTTCAATGGCGTTACTTCTTGTTTTATTGATTCATCAAAAGCCGTATGCCGTTCATTTGTTTTTAAAGTACGAATACAATCGCTCGCAAGGTGTTGTTCCCCGGCTTGATTATCTTAGCGGCTATGCGAAGTTAGCTTTAAAACCACGTTTCTTTATTCATCACACCGACAAAGATGTACTGGCTCAAGAACACATGTTTAGATCCGATATTAATTTTTATAATTATGCAGAACAGATGTATGTTATTGGGGAATTGTTTATAGAAGAATGTTATTATTTTACTGCTCAAAAAAAGGATCCATTTATTCTTGATTGCGGTGGAAATATAGGACTGGCAACGCTTTACTTCAAAAAGTATCTTTACCCTCAAGCACGAATTTTTGTCTTTGAACCCGATCCATGTAATTTCTCTGTTCTTAAAAAAAATATTGAGAACAACAAACTTACCGACGTAACCCTTTTCAATAAAGCGCTTTCAAACAAAAAAGGACAAGCTGAGTTTTGTGTTAACCGAAAAGGATCGACGTCAGCACATCTTATGTTTGAAAAAAAATCATCAACAGGCATAAGCACAAAAGAAGAACAAAAAACATTTGTTCAGTGCGTGCTCCTCTCAGATTATATCGATAGACCTGTTGATCTTTTAAAGCTCGATGTTGAGGGAGCTGAAGGGCTTGTGCTGGAAGATTTAGAGAAAACAGGAAAGATAAAAGACATTAAAGAAATGCTTATTGAATTTCATAATGGTTGCGCCAAAACTTTGGGCGATATTCTTCATACACTCGATAACAATAACTTTGTCTACATTGCCAAACAAGGGCAGACGCTGATGATTCATGCTACAAATACAAAAGCAATCGACAAGGCATAATCAATTTGACGAGCCATGCATGATATACGCTTATTATTTTCATCTTTAAGTTACCGCGATAAGCGTCGGCTCATTGTGCTGACGGGACTTTCGATCATTGTTTCACTTTTTGAAACGGTTGGCGTTGCATCCATTATGCTCTTTATTTCTATCGCCACCAATTTCGACATGTTGCGCGTCAATACTTATTGTGCAGCGGCGTATCGTTTTTCGGGCGCAACAAGTCCGCTCCAGTTTGTTATTGGTTCTGGAATTATCTTACTTATTTTTTATGTCGCCCGTACGCTGCTCGGGATCTGGCATCTCTATATGATTAATCATTTTTCGCAGATGATGTATGCATCGTTTTCGCGTAGTTTTTTTGATCAGTACCTAGCATTTCGTTTTCAAGATTTTACCACAAAGAACTCTGCCGACATTGCACACGTGCTTTTCAATTGTTCGGGCAATGTAGTGCATGTTTTTTCATCAGTACTTATCATTGCCTCTGAGGGGCTTACGATAGGATGTATCTATCTCATGCTCCTGCTATCTCACTTTAAAATGACGCTCGGGCTTACCGTTTTTCTTGGAGGAGAGTTATGGTGTACGGCAAAAATACTTTCACAGTACATTACGTCTGCTGGTAAGCGTTGCCAAAACGGCGAAAGTCTTGCCCTACGGGTCTTTAATGAGACGGTTGGTAATTTCAAATTAATAAAACTTTTTTCCAGTCAGCAGGGGACCAAACAAAAGTTTTCAGCGACTGTTGATCGTATTGCCCAAGCTAAAACACTTTACACAACAACCCAGGGGTTGCCTCGGTTTTTATTTGAGGGGAGTGGGTTTGTATTGTTGGTGAGCATGGTGCTTGTTGTTCTTTATTTTGCACGTGATGCACACCTTGTTATGCCGATTGTAGCCTTGTACGCATTGTCCTTCTATCGCTTGTTGCCATCGATTAATAAAATGTTGGCTTCATATAATCAACTGGTGTTCTCACGTCCAGCGTTGCAAAAAGTTTTTGCCTACCAAAAAATAGAACGAGAGCGTAGTGGTGTCGAGCCAATTACATTTGCATCATCGATAATAGTTGCTGGTCTTTCATTTGGTTATCCTGGTGGCAAAGAAATTTTACACGACATTACGCTTGAGATTAAAAAGGGGCAGCGGGTTGCCTTTATTGGAGGAAGTGGCGCTGGAAAAAGTACGTTGCTGGATATTATTATGGGGCTTTATCAGCCGAGTTTGGGCAAAGTTGTTATAGATGGTGTTTCTTTGTCGCATTCAACTACGAAAGCTTGGTTTAGCAAGATTGGTTATATTCCGCAGTCGATTTATTTATTTGATGGTACGGTTGCTGACAATGTTGTGTTTGGTCGATCTTACGATGAACAAAAACTTATCCAAGTGTTATGCATGGCAAAAATGTATGATTTTTTATGCGAGGGCAAGGGGCTTGCAACGTGGGTTGGCGAGGGGGGTGTAGCTTTAAGCGGTGGTCAGCGGCAAAGGATTGCAATTGCCCGAGCGTTGTATGGCGACCCGGAACTTTTGATTTTAGATGAAGCGACGGCGGGGCTTGACCATGAAAATGAAACGAAAATTATGGATGAGCTTTATAATTTGTCTTTGGACATTACCTTGATTATGGTGACCCATCGTATTGCAGCAACGCAGCGTTGTGATGCTGTGTATATACTTGAACAGGGTCGAATTAGCCTTAAACAAGTTCCAATGTTATCTGCGAGCAATTGCCAGCAATTGTCCCAATAAGTTTTTGTGCCACAACTCCAAAGTGTGCAGCATTTTTAGTTGCATGTAGCGTGTAGGTTGCGTGATGGAGAGTATCGATATCCCTTGGATGGTGATTGATGAGGCGTTCAACTTGCTTTGCAACCGGCTCATTTGAATCAAGAATAGCTACCTGGTAGGGTATGAGGCTGATAATCTGATCTCGCAAGAAAGGATATTGCGTGCATCCAAGACCTATAACATCAACGTTATGCTGAATGACTGGTGCAAGGAAACGTTTGAGAAGCGTAGTAATTTCAGGACTATCAAGATCTCCTGTATCGATAAGGTTTGCCAGACCTGGGCAGCCAATGGTAATAACATCGATGCCATCGCCGTACTGGGTAATTAAATTTTTAAGATAACAGCTTGCAACAGTTGTTGGGGTTGCCAGAATTGCGACGTGTTTATTTTTTGACAGCAGGCATGCAGGTTTGACAACGGGAACGGCTCCAACGATGGGAATAGAAAATTGTTGGCGCAGATAATCAATACTTGTAACCGTAGCAGTATTACATGCAACGACAACCATCTGGACATCGTAGTTCTCGATAAAAAAATGAACGATAGTTTCAGTTATCGAGTGAAGTTGTTCAACACTTTTTTCTCCGAAGGGCAAGTTTGCATTGTCGGCTACATAGACCAGATCGTGGTGTGCTAGGCGCTGGGCGATAGCTTTAAAAATGCCAAGGCCTCCAGTTCCTGAATCGAATATACCTATTGGTCGTTGTTTGGGCAAAATCATTTTAGTCCTTAGAGAATGATACACTTCAACCAGCTTGGATTAATTGGCAGATTTGACCAATAAAGTGGAATGGTGAAGGCTGGATCATTGCCAGTGTTAAACTTCTTACAACCTGGTTTTTCTTCCAAACAAATCTTAGTTAGGCAGGCTTCGGCTTTTTCATCTTCAGGATGCTTGTCCAATAAAAAATTCAAAGAAAGCGGATTTTGTTGCAAGGTTTTTTCACAAAGTAAAAGATAATCGCGCATGCTTCTTCTCAGGAGGCTCATTTCGTCTTGTATGTCTGCAGCCGTAATAAGATCTGCTGGAGTCATTTGGTGTCGGTTGATATAGTCTAAATAGCTTTCGCTACTTTCATGCAGGTATAATTGAAGATGTGATTGTGGAAACATCTTTTTTAAAAAACCAATAAATTGTAATGCTTGTACCTCAATCCTTGTGCATTCGCCAAATAACCTTTGTTCGAGTTGAGTATCTGAGATGTTTTCATCTGCCCATTCTTTACGTCCATATCCAAGTAGTCTAGGTTTTTGGGCAATAAAATCAGAAAAATAATCTCGATCAATACATCGTCCAGAGTTAAGTTCGTCGCGCCATTTAACATAGGGAGTGAAATTGCGATCGATCAAATGAATTGAAAGAGGAGCATTTGGTTTTTGTGCAAGCGTTTTTGCGACAATTACAAAATCCTGGAAGCAACCACCCACGCCAAAGCCAACATATTCAATTTGACGGGTGTCGATAGCCGTTAGCTTTCCAAGCAGTGCCGTAACAACGTTTTCCTCAAAACAGTTTCTATAAAAAGGCTGATACGTCCTACTTAGCCTGCAGTCCCAAAAATCTTCTTTTGTACATTCGCCGAGCAAAATTACTGGGCAAACAGATTCTTGTTTCTGTACAAATTCTCGAAACAGTTCGCATTGTTCGATTGGCGCTTTTTTTTCGATATCTAAATCTTTCATATGTTGTATGGCGGCATCGTTCTCTGTATCTATCTTATTCAGTGCTGCGGCTTGGTTGGTGAGTACCAGATTTAGGAACCGGCGGTCTGTTTGCTCTAGTGACGATGATTTAAATGCTGCATTAAGTAATGAACTGGTAACGAGTAAAAAAACACAAGCGAGATGTTTGCGAAAAAACATGGGTATTCCTTTAAACTACTGCTTTTTTAAAATTTTCAAAAACTACTTCAGGCGCAAGATCAAGCGTACTGAGTGTTGTGATTGCAAGGCCTGCTGTTTGATAGTATGAAACAAGCAGATTGTTGGTTTGAGCAAACACTTGTAGGCGTTGGCGTACGACTTCTTCTTTGTCATCAGCGCGTTGTGTTAGTGGGGCGTTGCACAGTGTACATGTTGATTGGTCTTTATTTTTCATGAGCATCTTGTTGTACACAGCCTGGCATTGTTTGTTGCTGCAGACCCAACGGCTTGAAATACGTTTAACGATTTCATCATCGGGAAGAGTCAGGCCGACGATTTTAAATGAAAAATCAGGAAGTTTATTTTTGAGAAGCGCCAAGAAGAGTTCGGCTTGTTTTTGTGTACGAGGGTAGCCATCGAGAATGATTGGAGCGCTGCCAGCATTTTTCATAAGCCATCCTTCGACCATGTTTGCGATCAATTCATCGGGAACAAGTTTTCCCTGATTAATATAATCAGCAAGCATTTTTCCTTGCTCGCTGCCGGAGGCGATCGTTTCGCGGCACAGATTACCGGTAGAAAGAACCTTGAATCCTAGCTTTTTAACGCATTGTTCAGCAAGGGTTCCCTTGCCCGATCCTGGTGCGCCAAGAAAGGTGAAGATGGTTTTAGGTGAAATAGTTGATTGAGATTCTTTTTTTCTACTACAGTAACAGCCTGAACACACGATGATTCCTCCTAACAATAACAGTGAATATAATGAACGTTTCAACATTTTTTAATCCTTTTATTCAAAAGAGCTTTATCAGTCTAATTATCTTGCTCGTTGAGCGCAACACTTCAGTTTGTTGTAAGCCTCACATTGTTTTTTAAAATGAGGTATTTTTTCAAGATGCATGGCGATCGTAGTTATTTTTTGTTCTATAGTTTCAATCTGTGCGCTAAGCATCGTTGCTTGATCGCTTAATTCAGTAGCTACAGAATCATGAGTAAGTTTAGCGATGATGGCTTGGATGTGCTTAATTTTGGTGAGCGTTGCCTTGAGCTGTTGGTTAATTTCTGCCAGAGGAAGACGTTTATCGCCCATGAATGTCTCAATAAATAAGGTTAGGTCTTCCGGACCTGTAAATTCACCATAGAACAACTGATTTTCGTTCAGTTTTTCCATCAAGGCCTTGGTTTCCATAGTTGCTATCGCAAGTCGGCCTTCATTGGTAGAGTTTGCCAAATAACCATCAGCAACAAAGAACGCGGCAGCGCCGATCGCCAATGTTGTTGGCGTGTCCCAAAGGACTTTGCGAATAAGATAATGATCAGTATCCCATGTACACTTATATGCGCCTACTGTAGCTACCGCGGCAATTGTAAGTGCTATTCCTCGAGCAACGTTGTCAGGCAATGTAATCGGCTTGATTGATGGCCACATCATTGCAAGAAGCGCGATCCCTAGTAATTTCTTCCCCCGCATCATAAAAGTCCTTCCTAAAAATAGATAATTGTTGCACGTTCTTTCAAGACCTTTTCCATTTGTTGTGAAAGATCGAGCCGTTTGTTTTGTTGTAATAACTGGTCAATTTCAGCATAACGTTCATTTAATATTTTAAGACGACGCTCGCGTTTATCAGCCACCTTAACTAATTTGACTATATCGCTTGTTTCTCGATCTGGGATTGGTGCTGATATAGTGCCTTTTTTCATATCAAGGACGCATGTAAGATCTTCGCTTAAATCTTCTTTGTTTATCCAATCAAGTTTTTC
>JBAYHB010000082.1:0-6109 GCA_041666365.1 Candidatus Babeliales bacterium
CAGCCCGTCAAGCTTTCTGAAGGGCTGGAGCTTGTAGTTGGTTTTACTGGACAGAGTGTCCAGTCCTCGAGTGTCATTGTTCAGCTGGAGGCTTTTAAACAAAGAGTACCTGGCCAGTACATGGCGCTTATGGATGAGCTTGAGAATGCAACCCAAGTTTTCATACAGGCGTTACAATCGTGCGATCAAAAAAATGTTTTTGAAGCGTGCCAAGCGATCAATGTTTTATTTCGAAGGCTAGAGGATGAGAGCGGTATTCTTTGTATGACTGATAAACTTGAGCGACTTATCAGACTTGCTGGCGCGTATGGCATAGGGACAAAACAGTCCGGAGCCGCTGGGGGAGATTGTGGGATTGCTTTTTGTTCCCAGCCCTCCCTGGCCGATAGACTTAAGGAGGACTGGCGTAAAAACGGAATTATGCCCCTTGATGTAGGGGTTGCGGTTAAACGTTGAATCTAATGTTAAGCAAATCGCCGTCTTGGACAATGTACTCTTTACCTTCAGTCCGCAGTTTGCCGAGCAGCTTGAGTTGTTGCTCGCTACCAGCTTGAAAGATGTCTTGGCAGTTGTAGACTTCGGCGCAGATGAATCCGCGTTCAAGATCTGAGTGAATGGTTCCTGCGGCTGCGGGAACTTTGGTTTGTTGTGGAATGCTCCACGCATGTGCTTCTTTTGGCCCGCAGGTAAAGAAAGAGACCAAGCCAAGGTTGACGTATGCTTTGGTGATAATGTTATCAAGACCTTTTTCAGTCAGCCCCAGTGATTCCATCATTTCATTGGCGTCAGCTTGTGGCATTTGCGCCAGCTCAGATTCGATTTTTGCTGAAACAGGGATAACGCGCTCGGTGCCAAACTTGGCGACAAGGGTTTGATAGTGCTTGTTGTTAAGATATCCTTTGCCTGCAAAGTCATCTTCACTGACATTGGCAATGAGCAAGAAATTTTTACCTGAAAGCAGCGGGATCATTTGGACTTTTTCAGTGATTGCCTGTTTGACCAGTTCTTGAACCTGCTCGATGGTGCCGTTGTTCAATTTTTCGTTGATGAGGGTAAGGTATTTTTTTTCTGTTTCTAAGTCTTTAATTTGTTGAGGGGTAGTTGCCTTTTTTATAAAACCGCCCATGCGATCGATGCGTTTAGCAACGGCTTCAAGATCTTTGAGCATGAGCTCAGCGCAGATGACGTCAAAGTCACTCAATGGGTTAACGGTATTATGAACGTGGGTGACATTTGCATCTTCAAAGCAGCGCAAGACATGGAGGATCAAATCAACTTCCATAATGTGACCAAGAAATTGGTTGCCAAGACCTTCGCCCTGTGAGGCGCCTTTTACCAGGCCTGCGATATCAACAAATTTAACGACTGTAGGGATAAGTTTCTGCGAGCCAAAGATTTTTGCTAAGCGCTCAAGCCGCTCGTCAGGAACATTGGTGATGGCAATGTTAGGGTCTACTGTGCAAAACGGATAATTCTCCGCGGGGATCGATGATTTGGTTAGTGCGTTAAAGAGTGTTGATTTACCAACGTTTGGAAGTCCAACAAGACCAGCCTGAATTGCCATACAAACCTTTCAAAAACATAATTTTATGGGATGACTAAGGTTTTTAAGTCTAGCCGTTTTTTGGCTGCACGCCAAGGTTTTATCGTGCCAAGAAATGATCGCCGCTCCAGCCAAGCACAAACAGTGCCACTGAAACTAAAGCCAGGCTTGCGGTAGGATTTTGTTTGATGATCAAGCTGACGCGCGTATGCAGATCCTTGTGCTCTTCGGGCTCTATCAGGATAGGTTCTTCTTGGTGGCGGTAGCAATAGTAGACATACACAACCCACAGAGCTAGGGTGAGGCCTGTGGCGCCGGAAAAACAGGGGTGGTTTGCAAGAAAGCTTTTTGATTGTTCTTGCGGCATGGAAACTTCTTTTTTTTGTTCCGTGGTTGTACCATCATCCTGTTGTTCTGCCATACTAACAGGGAGAGATTCTCCTTGTCCATTTGAATGATTCAATTGTTGCTCTATGGCTGCATCGAGAGGCTTGCCTTTTTCTTGTGCCGCTGGCTCGAGTTTGGGTATGATTGTTGGGGTGCAAGTTGCAGCCCAACTTGGTGAAGATGCAGTAGATGTCGTAGCAGCTGTTGTGGCTGGAGGTGGAGGATTGGGAGAGTCATTTTTGTCATTCTGTTCCCTTTCTGTCATTTGTTGTGTTGATGCTTGTGTGGTTGCATTTTTTTGCCGCGGTTCATAAACGACTATAGCCATAGATAAGCTATCTTTTGGTTCAACAGAATCGTTAGTTCTTTGGGTTGTTTTTTGTTGTAACGATGCTTGTAAGATGAAAGTTCTTTGTTTCTGATCAAGCAGTTGTTTGATTGCCTGATTTAATTGATAAAAATTTTGACTATCATCAATTGAAGGCAATGGTTGTTGTTTTGCTTGAAATGGATTATCAGGAAATGCTTTGTAGCAGTTTTTTTCGCGTATTTCATCAAAATAAGCACGAAGCTCTTTATCCAATTCAGTGCGAGCGTTTACGAATGCTTCGCGTTTTTTGTTGTTGTCGCGAGCTAGCCCGTTAGGATCTTCTGCAATCATTTCATTAAATACTTTTGCTAAATTATTTAGAATAGCCGCTTCTTCTGTGTTAATATCGGGTATCGGTGATGGTGGTCGCGACATGGTTGCGCAAGTTATTATTTGGGGGCAACACATAAAAATTGCGATATACATGTATTTTTTCATAGCGCTCCGTTCTGTTGTCTCTGTTATCCTTCTGGGATGGCCATATCAGCAGATTATTGTTATCTCTTTTTTAAAGAATATCCAGGCCTATTATTCATCTTTGTGATTGAAGCTAAGCCCTTGCGGCGGTTTTTTGTTGCTCTATACTGGGGCATCGTGGTTCGAGACGCCCTATGGGCTCCTCACCACGAGCGGACTGAAAAGGTATAAAAGCATGGAGCAAAGTAAGTATGATAACCTATTTTTTGAAAACATACGGGTGCCAGGCCAACGTTGCAGATTCGCATGGCGTGGCAACATTTTTAGATGAATGTGGGTGCCAGCAGGTGGAGCAGGAAGTTGATGCCGATCTAATTATCATCAACACTTGTGCTATCCGTGAAAAAGCTGAGCAAAAACTTTTCTCATACATCGGAACCCTTGCACCGCTTCGCGCTGAAAAGCCATATCAAAAATTGGGCGTGATGGGGTGTGTGGCCAGCTACAAAAAACGTGAACTTTATGGACACTTCCCACATGTTGATTTTGTCTACGGTGCGCGTGAAGAGATGACGATGTTGATGGCCTACCTCAATGATGTCGTTCAGAGCATTGCTACCGCAAAACAACTGTTCATGACCGAACCGGAAAGGTATACGCCTCAGACTGAAGGGCGTGATAAAAATATTCAAAAGGTCGTTGAACGTAAGCGGTTATTGCCACGGGGGACGAAGTCTTTGCCGTTCATAGTTCGAGACGCCTTAAGGGCTCCTCACTGCGAACGGGGGAATGTCTTCTTACCCTCAAATCTCAGAACGAGTGTTGATTCTCTGGCCGTTCGTGGTGAGGAGTTGCAAGGCAGTGCCTCGAACCATACGGCCAATACAAGAGTTCCTAAAGAAGTACGCCGTTCATTTATTAATATCATGACCGGATGCAATAAATATTGCACCTACTGCATTGTGCCCTTTACACGTGGGCGTGAGATTAGTTTTCCCATGCATGAGATTCTTGAAAAGGTTGCGCGTGAAATTGAACTGGGATCAAAAGAAATTACGTTGATCGGCCAGAACGTTAATTCTTACATCGATCCTGTAACTAGTGCGAGGTTTCCAGAACTTATGGAACGTGTTGCGCAGTTATCGGGCGCATTTTGGGTTCGTTTTATTAGTCCGCACCCACAAGATATGACCAGAGACCTTTTTGAGGTTATGGCTAAGTATCGAAAAAAATTAGTAGGGTATTTGCACTTTCCACTGCAATCAGGATCTAACAGGATTTTACAGGCGATGAACAGAACGTACACGGCTGAAGAATATTTAGAAAAAGTTGGTTGGATTCATGAACTGCTTCCCGACGCAACAATCACAACAGATATTATCGTAGGATTTCCAGGGGAAACTGAAGAAGATTACCAAGCAACCAGGCGAGTTATGGAAGACGTAAAGTTCGATCTCATTTATTCTTTTATTTATTCGCGTCGCAAATACACCAAGGCATTTTCAATGGAAGATAACTGCTCAATGCAAGAAAAAGAAGCACGCCTTGAGGCCCTGCAAAAGCGGCATATTGAAATCTGCCAGGAGCGGAACCAGCGGCTTGTTGGCAAACAGATAAAAGCTTTAGTTGAAAAACGGCTCACAAATGATAAACTTTTGGCAAGAACTGAGGGCAACGTGCGGGTCTTGTTTGACGGAAGCGATGACGTGATCGGTACGTTTGTGACCCTTGAAATTTGCGAAGCGAAACCAGTGAACGTTTATGGTACACTGATTTTGTAGAGCCTTTGAAATACATGTGGCGGCATAGCCAAGTGGTAAGGCAGTGGTCTGCAAAACCGCGATTCCCCAGTTCGATTCTGGGTGCCGCCTCCATAATTTAAAAATGATACTTTGAGATGGAAACTGTGTACTGTGCCGAGGTGGCGAAATGGTAGACGCAAGGGACTTAAAATCCCTCGGATGAATAATCCGTGCCGGTTCGAGTCCGGCTCTCGGCACCACACTCTATTTTCCAACGTTCCCGTCGCGATTCTTGAAAAATTAATCTTCATACCATGTGCTAGTAGAAAAAAAATAACGCAGAAGCTTGACAAATTTAATTCAATGAACAATCCTGTCCTATAGATGTGTGATTTAAGTGTGTTGACTTGTGTTACGTGTGTTTTTTGTTCTAACCCTATCTCAGGATGAGGAGATTAACTATGAATAAAGCTGCATTAATCGAGCAAATGGCCAAAGATACCAAATTATCAAAAACTGCTTGCAAAAACGCCTTGGAATCTTTTATCAAGACAGTTGAAATGACCCTTAAAAAAGGCAAATCAGTTGTTTTGACAGGCTTCGGAACCTACTCAGTTATGAAGAGAAAAGAAAGAGTTGGTATCAACCCTGCAACGGGCAACAAGATGAAGATATCAGCAAAAAGAGTTCCAAAGTTCAAAGCAGGCAAAAGACTTAAAGACTTGGTCTTATAATCGACCGTTCGATTTAGAACTTTTTTAAGGGCGTGCAAATGTGCATGCCCTTTTTTGTGTGCGCCAGAGCAAGCAACACTCAATATTTGTAATTTCTGGTAGCCAGTGGCTCGAATGTGTTACGCTACAATCATCGTGGGGAGCGGTGAGGTCTTCTTATAAAAAGGAGCTAAGATGGTAGCAGCAGTTCAATCATATCTAACAACATTTTTTGAAAGCGCCAGAAAGTTTTGGCAAGATTTTGATCTGAGGAAGTGGTCAGAGGGCATTGGTGGTTCGTCTGCAGACGCAATTATGGCGGTGGTTTATTTTATCCTAAGCTTTGCTGCTGGGGTTCTGTGCAGAAAATATTTTAAGTATATTTTTATCTGTTGTATTTTTACCTTCTTTACGATTAAAGGTCTTGAATTTCTCAAGATTATCTACGTTGATTGGCGCGCTGTCAGATATGTTACAGGTATGGTGACGGGCGGCAATTTCTTTGAAACGCTTTTCTTATGGATTAAAATGCACCTTCTTCTTTTTGTTGCATCGACTGTCGGCTTTCTTGTTGGCTATAAACTTGGGTAAGCATCGTGCATGTGGGGGAAGAGAGGAATGGTACGGTTTATACCATTCTGAGTAAGGAAGAAAAAATCAAACGGCATATGGTCGAAGATCCGATTATAGCGTTGGTTGATCATATCTTATACCAGGCAGTGACCGTTAAAGCTTCTGATGTACATTTACAACCGGGCCAAGGCGGGATCATGGTGCGCTATCGTATCGATGGAGCTTTGTATAACCAAGAGGCGATTTCAGGGCAGCAAAGTCCACTCATCGTTTCGCGGTTAAAGATCTTGTCAATGCTTGATATTGCCGAGCATCGTATTCCCCAAGATGGTAAATTTAACGCAATGGTGTTTAAGCCGGATGG
>JBAYHB010000083.1:0-6100 GCA_041666365.1 Candidatus Babeliales bacterium
ATTTCAAGAACATCACCACCAACCTCGGTCCATGCAAGCCCAGTCACAACTCCAATATTTTCTTCACGCTTACGGTCGTCGCGACGATAGATAGGAGCGCCAAGCCACTCCTCAAGCATTGCATCATCAATGACAACTTTTTTCGGCGTTTTATTCTTCAATAACACCAAAATCGATTTACGCATGAGCTTTGCAAGAATTCTTTCAAGCTGCCGAACGCCAGCTTCTTTGGAATATTCTTCAATAATCTTACCCAATAATTCATCGCTCACAACAACTTGAGCTGATCCCAGTGCGTATTCTTTAAGAAGCTTTGGCAATAAAAATTGTTTTGCTATCGCAACCTTTTCCTGCTGCGTATAACCTGAAAGACTAATAATTTCCATACGATCGAGCAACGGAAATGGAATTCCATCGATAACGTTTGCTGTTGTTAAAAACATAACCTTAGAAAGGTCATAATCAACTTCTAGATAGTGGTCAGCAAATGCTTTGTTTTGTTCTGGATCAAGGACCTCAAGCAACGCTGAGGCCGGATCACCGCGAAAATCCATCGACATTTTGTCAACTTCATCGAGCAACACAACAGGGTTGGCAACTTTTGCTTTTTTCATCGCCTGGATAATTTTACCCGGCATAGCGCCTACATAGGTTCTTCGATGTCCCCTAATTTCAGCCTCATCACGCATTCCGCCAAGGGAAATTCGAACCAGCGGTCGACCCAATGCATCAGCGATCGATTGCGCAAGCGATGTTTTTCCAACCCCTGGAGGGCCGGCAAGACAAATGATCGGCGACCTTTTTAGCTTATCTTTTGCAAACTTACGAGAAGCAATAAACTCAATGATACGTTCTTTAGGTTTTTTCAACCCCGCATGCGATGCATTGAGAATTTCTTCAGCCTGCTCCATACCAACAGTATCGCTGCACTCAACACTCCATGGGAGTGAAAGCACCCAGTCAATATAATTGCGGCATACTGAAGCTTCAGGCGAAATAGGAGGCATGAGCTCAAGACGACGCAATTCAGCTTCAACTTTCTCTCGCGCTTCCTGCGTAAGCCTGAGCTTTTTCGCTTTTTTACGCAATTCATCAATCTCTTCTTGATTGTCATCACGACCAAGCTCGCGTTGAATGGCACGCATCTGTTCATTCAGATAATAATCTTTTTGATTTTTTTCGACCTGGCTTTGGACTCTTTTTCTGATGTTCTTCTCAACCTTAAGAATTTCAATTTCTTTTTTGAGTTTAACACACAGATCAATGGCACGTTCTCTCAGATCGATCGTTTCCAAAATACGCTGCCGCTCAGCAAAATCCAAATGTAATTGAACCGCAACGGTGTCGGTCAGATAATCCAAATCCTCAGGACCACGGAAAAGCGTTAAGACATCATGTGATACTTTTTCATTAAGATGAATATATTCATCAAAGAGTTCATAAAGGTTGCGCCAGAGTGCTTTTGTTTCTGCGCCATCAGGCAACATCTGTGACACCAAATCTTGCGCCATAACTCCAATAAAATCTTCAGTTTGGACCACTTCGGTAATGCGTGAACGGACCAATCCTTCGAGCAAAATTTTTAACGTTCCGTTAGGCATACGAGCAACTTGTACAACCGTGGCACGCGTCCCATAATAGAAAACGTCTTCTATCGTTGGATTTTCTGTTTCAAGACTTTTTTGAGCCGTAACAAAAAGTTCTCTGTTATGCCGCACTGCATACTCAACAGCACGAATTGAAATGTCGCGCCCAACAACGACAGGAACGACACACTTAGGAAGAGCAACGAGATTTTTTAATGGAAGCACGGGAAGAAAAACAGGATCCCGCAAGACAACTGATGCTTCATTTGAATCGCTAAATTCTTTCAAGTATCACCTTCTCAAATAAATACAAACTTATACCCCCACCGCTTAAAACTGTCACACTAGAATGATCTGAAAATGCCCCTCCGACGGCCCCAATCCAATTCCTAAGTATAGAGCAACGCCTAAAAATGCCAAGATTCTAAAAAAAATAGCCTAAAGGCGCATCCCTCAATATTTTTAACACTTTTTTACGTTGACTTCCACCCTCGGCGCCGTATACTTAATCCATACAAATTGTTATTGAAAGTGTGGAGAGGGTTCGCGTTTTATTTCTTAATTGAAATAAAACGGCCTTCGTTTTTTCTTTGGCTGTTAGCGATCTTTTACATCTGAACCGCACGGCGGCCTTGCACGACGTATCTTATTATTTTTTTAAAATAGTGGAGAAGCATATGCATGAGAATTCGTTCATAGGAACACTACGAGGATTGTGGAGTATTAAGGAAGAGTTAAAGCTCAAAGTTTTTTATTTGTCGCTTACATTCTTGCTTATGATGGGCTGCATGGTCCTTTGGAGACCACTCAAGATGGCTGTTTTCTCCAAGATGGTTGGAGCCCAATTTATTCCTGAAGCAAAACTCTATTTCATACTTATTCTCATCCCTCTTATTCTTCTTTATTCAAAAATGGTCGATGTTCTCAGACGACACCAACTGCTCTACTGTTTTACGCTCTTTCATGCAATCGGCGGCCTTATTTTCTATTTTTTCCTTTCTCATCCCGCCTACGGCATCGCCAACACAGAGACAAGCAGCTCGCGAATTCTCGGTTGGCTCTTTTACTTCTTTATGGAAAGCTTTGATGCCTTTTTTTCAACCACATTTTGGTCATTTGCCGACTCAGTCAACAATCTGAAGGATGCAAAAAATTACTACGGGTTCTTTGTGTCTGGCTCTAAAATTGGCGGTATTATTTCTGCTGGAATTTTGTATTTGGTACTCACCTATGCACCAGTCAACAACCAGCTTTTCTTGCTCCCAGGCACACTCCTTGTCGGAAGCCTTTTCCTTATGGGTGCAGCATTTACCATTCATAAACTTATCACCAAGGTTCCTGACGATTATATGCATGGGTATAAAGCAACCTACAAACTTGAAACTGCTCAGAAAGAGCCGCACGTACAAACATGGAAAGAATGGTTGTGTAGCCCTATTGATGGACTGATTATTATCGCGAAGAATCCATATGTTCTTGGTATCTTTTCACTCATTGTTTTCTATGAAGTTGTTAACGTCATATTTGATTATCACGTAGCACTTGAAGCAGATGCCCTCAATAAAACGGTTGGCGGCATGACCGCTTATTATGCGTTCTATTATTTCCTGATTAATATTGTCGGCTTGGTTATTTCAATGCTCGGAACAACCCCTATTTTACGTAATTTAGGATTTAGGCTTTCATTGTTTATATTCCCCCTCCTCTGTATGTTCTTGGTAACCATCTCGATTATATTTCCAGTGGCGGGCATGGTATTTTTTGTGTCAATCGGCTTACGATCGTTTAACTATGCGTTCAATCATCCAACACGGGAAATCCTTTATATTCCGACAACTAAAGATATTAAGTTTAAGGCTAAGGCATGGAGTGACGCGTTTGGCGCACGAATGGCGAAAAGTTTTGGCTCCTTGTTTAATGTCGCAATGAAAGGTGCTGCCCCATCGTTTGTTCTTCTTTCAAGCGTTGGACTTAGCTTGGGATTGACGAGTCTCTGGCTTATCGTGGTATACTTCCTCGGCAGAACCCTGCAGAACGCGATAGATAACAAACAAGTTATTGGGCAGGCTTCGCAAAAAGCCGACCAGAACTAGAAACCTTGTAATTGTAATTCAGATAACCATTTAAAATTATTGATGTATAAACGATTATGAAGATGTTTTTTCCCAATTTTATTAAGAAATATTTACAAACAGACGACTACACCTATAAAAAAATAATCTATCTATCACTTTCATATTTTTTTATTATCGCAGCGTACTCAATCTTGCGCCCACTTAAAGGATCAATTTTTTTAAGTATGGTTGGCAAAGAATATCTTCCCATGGCAAAAATGATCAATGTCCTTGCGATGATTCCGTTCATGTTTCTCTATTCAAAATTGATAGATAAGCTTAAGCGTCACCAAACGGCTTATTTCTTTTTACTTATCTATGCATTTTTTGTCATCGGCTTTACATACTTTTTAATTCATCCAACCATTGGACTTGCAAACACACAAACTCATCCTTGGCGTATACTTGGTTGGATCTATGAATTTGCCATGGATATGTTTCAGGCACTGATAGTCGGTACGTTTTGGGGGTTTGTTAACTCGATCAGCACTCCAAGTTTTGCTAACACACGCTATAGCTTTATCGTTGCCTTTGCCCGTATAGGCGGCATGGCATCCCCCGCAATAAGCTGGTTCATTCTCGAAAGAACCTCTCTGGCAACTAATATTGCTATACCAGGATTAACCGCCGCTTCGGCATTACTTCTTCTCTGCGCTTTTTATTATATTTATCGCCTTATTAAAGAAATTCCAGAAAAAGAATTGCATGGGTATGAGGCTGCATACGAAGTGGAACAAAAACGAGAAATATCTCTGAAAAAGCCTGGCGTTTTTGAAGGTTTGCGCCTCATGGTTACCGAGCCTTATGTTTTAGGGATTTTTGGACTTGTGTATAGCTTTGAAGTCATCAACATTATCTTCGACTATCAGATGGAAGTCCTTATGTCCGTCGAGCTTAATAATAACCTCCAACAGATGAGTTCATTTCTATTTCTCTATACGGGAACATTTCAGGCGCTTAGTTTTGTTTTTGCGTTACTTGGCACCTCAAAACTACTCCATGTTGTTGGTGTTCAAGGATGTCTGATTATCATGCCTGCAGCTGTCTCGCTCCTTGCACTATGGTTCTTTTTCTCGCCTACACTTGTTTCTGTTTTCATCATTGCTGTTATTTTGCGCGCACTTAACTACGGCTTTAACCAGCCTGTCAGAGAAATACTTTACATCCCAACAGTTAAAGATATTCAGTTTAAATCAAAAGCATGGATCGATTCGTTTGGCAGAACATTTTCAAAGACATCTGGTTCTGCTATCAATCAATATTCTATCACTCAGTCAGCACAATGGTGCCTCATGTTTGAATCAACGGTCATGTTTGGCATTTCCATGGTCTGGCTTGTCATAGCGTACTTCGTTGGCCGTACACATCGCAGAACTATCAGTGAAAATAAAGTTATTGGAAATTCAAACACTTCGCGATAAGGACAGCTTATGAGTACCTACTACAAGCTATTAGTAGTGCTGTTCGGCTTTACAAGTATCGCTGCATCGTCACCCAATAACAAACAAGTAGATGAAGCGTCCCTCACACTATACGTAAAGGCGACTGTCAATGGAAAGCAACATGATTTTTCGCTTAACGATTCATTTTTACGTCTTGTCCAAGCAGCCAATCAAGACCTCAAAACAAATGATCCTGACTGCTTCACGCCAGCATTTCTAAGGGATTCACGCAAGGCCTTGCCCAAATTAACTGCTCTCGGAGGCCGTTCAGTTACAATCACTGCAACCCCATCGCGAGCAATTCATTGCACCTTTTTTGATAGAAAGAGCAGAGTTCTTTTGGCCTTAGGCGCTGGCTTTCCCGTGCCACGTGAACGCTTGCTTTCTTTCGTTAAATTTTTCCCAACATATGATTTATTACTATTTGATTACCGAGGAATGGGGTGTAATCATACTATTGATATTTCATATGCCCTTCCCTGGAAGTGGACAGGCCTGATTGCGTGGCAAATAAGCAAAAAGCTTGACCTTGCAGTTTCAGAAATAGGCACACAGGAAGAAAACGACCTCATACCTGTTGTTGATGCCTTTAAACAACAAAAAAAATATGCCAACGTGTTTGGGCTTGGCATTTGTTTTTCATCATATATTTTTGCCAAAGCCACAGCACAAAGGCCTGACCTTTTTGATAAATTAATCTTTGATGGGTGCTGGCCGTCGCTTGAAAAAGTAATAAAAAATTGCATTAAACACCCATCACTCCTCTGTTCCTTTGAACACCCTCATTCTCCATTTCCTTTCATAACTTACAGCAAATGGGCTCAAGCCTGCGGTCTAAAGTCATGGCGCACCCGCGAAGCGGGTGGCTTGACGGTTGTTAGCAGTCTCTAAGACTGCCAGTTTAGACTATTTACCTATCAACAATTTCAAAATGTACCAGCTTCTTCAAACCCATTTC